>JASLHQ010000184.1 GCA_030152265.1 Savagea sp. | reverse complement strand
ATCGTCTTGAGAGACGATCGCGATTCCTGCTGACCCTGTAAATCCTGTCATGTAGCGACGGTTATACGGGTTCGTAATGAGTAAAGCTTCTACTTCTTTCTCTGCTAACAATTGACGTAATCGTTGTAATTTCAATTGGCGTCCTCCTTTAGTTGAATGAGCGCTTGAAGTGCTAATAAATAGCCGTTCGAGCCAAAACCTGTCAGCTGTCCAATGCAAGCAGGTGCCGTAACCGAATTCGTGCGAAACGGTTCGCGCGTATGTACGTTTGAAATATGCACCTCTACTGCTGGAACAGATACCCCGCTGAGCGCATCGCGAATTGCGATACTGTAATGGGTGAATGCTGCCGGGTTAATGATAATGCCATCGAATGCTTCATCTTCTGCACGATGAATCGCTTCGACGATTTCGTATTCTCGGTTCGACTGCAAACATTCGACTTCAATGTTGCGCTCTGTTGCATAGTGAACAATTCTCTCCTCGATCATTTGTAATGTTTCATGACCGTAAATATGTGGTTCACGTTTTCCGAGTCGATTTAAATTCGGCCCGTTTAAAACGAGTATACGCATACGAGTCCACCCCTTTTATTCATCTTACCCATTTTATCATATTCTCGTAGTCGTTGAAACGCTTTTCAGTTTTTTCAGAATGAAAAGCGTTATGAGTAGTCGTTCTGTTTCTTTTTTAGTACAATGAACGAATACATTAGATTAAAGTAGGTGACATTATGTCCAAAGAAAAATCTTGCCCAACATATGGTGGTCAAGCTTTAGTAGAAGGTGTCATGTTCGGAAGCCGCGAACATACAGTCACGGCCATCCGTCGAAATGATGACACACTCGATTATTTTTATGCGAAGAAAAAATCAAATCCTACGATGCAAAAACTTAAAAAAATTCCTTTTTTAAGAGGTGTCGTTGCCCTTTTTGAATCCGCTATTTTAGGTTCGAAACATTTAAATTTCTCAAGCGACAGATACGATGTCGACCCGAATGAAGAAATCGTGGAGGAAGAGCCATCTAAACTCGCGATGATTTTAGGAGTAGCCTTCGTCACAGTCCTATCCTTTCTATTCGGAAAATTCGTCTTCACTCTTGTTCCTGTTTTCCTCGCGCAACTTTTTCAATCTGTCGCTCCTGGAAAAACAGCACAAGTATTAATTGAAACATCGTTCAAACTCGCTTTATTGCTTGGGTACATTAGTTTAATTTCGATGACACCGCTCATTAAACGTGTTTTCCAATATCACGGAGCGGAGCATAAAGTCATTAACGCCTTTGAAGCAGGCAAAGAATTGACAGTAAAAAATGTTCAAGCGGCTTCACGCTTACATTACCGCTGTGGAAGTAGTTTCATTTTGTTCACCGTGATTGTCGGTATGTTCATTTACTTCCTCGTTCCACACGATCCGCTTTGGTTGCGTATTACGAACCGAATTTTGCTCATCCCGGTCGTACTTGGCGTTTCTTTTGAAGTGCTACAAGTGACGAATGCGGTGCGTAACGTGCCCGTTTTAAAAGTGATCGGATACCCTGGTCTTTGGTTACAACTCATCACGACGAAAGAGCCGGACGATGAACAAGTTGAAGTGGCAATCGCCTCTTTCAATAAGTTACGCGAAGTGGAACGTATCGGACTACATGCATTCGATAATGTCCCTGTAACAATTGATGAAGAGGTCGTAATTCCTCAAGTAAATAATGAAGCATAGCTTTTTCTAAACTGGAGTCATTTCAATTGCAAAATTGAGTAAAAACTCCAGTTTTTTATTATGGAAAAGTCTTCCCTTTCAATCTTTTACCATTTTCTGATGTTTTTTTAGTACCTTTCGTGTATAATGCTGTATGATTTGCTTACTATTTCACGAGGTGAATATATGAAACGTTATTATGCCATTTCAGCAGTCATTACATTGTTTGCTGTCTCTTTAACTTTACTTTTTTCTTATTTAGCATGGAAAGAACAAAACGTTGCAGCTCCTACAAATACTGCGACATCCATTGCTTCTGAAACGAGTCCAATCGATTTACCTTCAACAGAACAAGAAAAGATCATTGAAGAGAAAAGTGAAACGACAATTACAATCGGTATGATTGGAGACGTACTGTTACACGAACCGATGCTTCATTACGGAGATTACCATTTCGCCTTTAACGACGTAAAAAAACAAATGCAAGATATGGATTTTTTACTAGCGAATATTGAATCATTACCTGGCGGACAAGAACTTGGACTGAGTGGTTATCCTAAATTCAACAGTCCATCAGCCATCGTTCCAGCACTTGTCAATAGCGGGGTCCATTTTGCATCGATCGCAAACAATCACGTATTAGACCACGGGGAAAGACAACTTCAAAATACAATCGCGACATTTAATGAATACGATCTTCCATATACAGGAGCGTTCTTATCTGAGGAAGATTTAGCCGACATGCGTGTCGTTGATGTTGAAGGTGTGAAAGTCGGAGTACTCGCCTATACATACGGAACAAATTTATATAAACAATCCCATCCCGACGGCAAACGATACTTAGTTAATATTATTGAAGAAGATCGCATCGTTCGCGATCTAGAAAAGATGAAAGATTTAGCGGATGTTACCGTATTATCTTTACATTGGGGAACAGAATATACACATGAAACGACAGAATTACAACGCCGCTTAAGTGAACGCTTCACAGAAGCAGGTGCCCATATCATTTTCGGGCATCATACTCACGTGTTGCAGCCGATGCAATTCGTCAATGATCAACCTGTTTTCTACTCTCTCGGAAACTTTTACTCCGCTCAACCTTGGGCTGGGACAAATATCGGGGGAATCGCGCGTGTCTCCTTAACGAAAATTCAACGAGGAGACGATGTGACCATTCAAATTAACGACGCACATCTTCATCCGACAACGGTTACACAAGATGCTCAATTTCCAAACGAGAAAAAAGCACGCTTACGCGTACGCTCTTTAGCAGATGTCGGCAATGTGCTCGGCTACACAGTAGACAAAGTGGAAGAAATTGTAGGAACGACGAGTTGGGAATAAAAAATGGCATGAAATCAAAGTAATCATTTGATTTCATGCCATTTTTGATGGTTGAATTAACGGCGATACGTCCATTCATCATTCGCATACTTCTCACGCTCTAATTGCGCCACGTACGCTTCTTGTTCTTCTGTTAAAACCATCGGCGTCAACTGAAGATCGAGCGCTTGCTGAAAACCGTCACGGAACGCGACGATGCATTCCTCAATCGTAATCGGACGCGATGTCAATTGTTCAATCGACACTGCACGTTCCGGTAAACTACGCAATGTTTGCTCTCGCTCTTCTTCGCTTTTGAAAATAAAGAGAGAAACTAATTTTTCAATGTCGAGCGATACTAAAATCGCCCCATGTTGTAAAATGACACCTTTTTGACGTGTTTGAGCACTTCCCGCCACTTTCTTGCCTTCTACGACGAGCTCGTACCAACTCGGCGTATCAAAACAAACAGCCGACTTTGGACGTTTTAAATCCGCACGCGCTTCTTCTGTATCGGGAACAGAGAACGAAGCATCTAAGCCTAAATTTAAAAAACCTTGAAGGACGCCTCCTGAAATGACGCGATACGCTTCTGTGACCGTTTCGGGCATTCCTTCTTCACTTACGATGACGCTATACGTCAATTCATGTTCATGTAAAACGCCACGTCCACCTGTCGGGCGACGTACGAGACCGAGTCCAAGCTCTTCTACTTTCTCTAAATCGATTTCTTTTTTGATTTTTTGAAAGTAACCAATGGATAACGTCGCAGGTTCCCATTCAAAAAAACGTAAAACAGGACCAATTTCTCCTTTACTATGCCACTCTAATAACGCTTCATCCAATGCCATATTGTATGAAGCGGAACGTTTTCCCGTATATAAATAGTTCCAATTTTTATTCATGCTCGTCACTCCTTCTGTAATTCCTACTAATTTTAACAAACTCGTTGAATGTATGCCATCTTATCATTATAATAGACAATGAATATGAAGGAGGAACAGACGGTGACAACATTACAATTTTTCATTGGTTTGGCGATTGCCATAATCATTTATTTCATCATTACGTATGTGCGCTTAAGCAAAGCGGTCACAAACTTAACGCAGGAGCAATTTATAGAAGGTTATCGAAAAGCACAACTCATCGATGTTCGCGAACCGAAAGACTTTAAAGCAGGACATATTTTAGGAGCGCGTAACATCCCGTATAGCCAATTGCGCCAACGATATAAAGAAATCCGTCCTGATCAACCTGTTTACTTATACGATCAAAATACAGGAAAAAGCTCACGTACTGCGCTATTTTTAAAGAAAAAAGGATACACGCAACTGTATCAATTAAACGGCGGCTTCCGTACGTGGACAGGAAAAGTAAAATCAAAAAATTAATGTACATAACCTTTAAAGATGGTCCGCCATTTTTAAAGGTTTTTTATTGGCGGAATAACCACGTTTTCAGTAAAGCGAGCGTCTCTCTCACATGCGCTTTTTGAGCGACAGAAGGCGGTGTCGGCGCTGCGATCATCACAGGAGTAAAACCGACTTTCTCCGCTAAATAGCGAGCTCGCTTCAAATGAAAATCACTCGATACGATGTACACATGACGCTCCTCTGTCACATAACTCGCATTGACAAGATTTTCGTAAGTCGAGGTGGAACGACTTTCTAAAAGAATATCCTCGCTATCTACACCGTGCATCATCAAATATTGTTGCATCGCGGAACTTTCCGTCGTCGGTTCATCATGACCTTGTCCACCCGTTACGATAATTTGTTGAACATGACCTTCTTCATACAATGTTAATACGCGATCTAAACGTGCTCGTAACGCCGGCGCTGGACTTGCATCTTCCTTTATTTTAGCGCCTAAAACGATCGCTGTTTGAACATTCGTATTCAATGCATCTCCAGACTTCTCCATTTCAATCGCTCGATACGCATAACTGCAACAAGCGATTGAAAGTCCTGCGGTAACCGCAAAAATAAAGACCCATTTTTTCATCTGTCTCTCCCCTTTTCATTTCTATTCATTAGTACGTCTTCCCTTTGAAAAAGATGCCCTCTCTTGCGTATTTATGCCAATAGCTGTTGACAGTACTACTTTCATACGTCATGATTATACTTTAACTATTACAGAAAAGGAGTTTGAACAAATGCGCAAAACAATTATTTTCACTGGCTTTATGCTTTTCTCTTTATTTTTTGGCGCAGGTAACTTGATCTTTCCACCATCTGTCGGATTTTTCTCTGGCGATGCTTTCACACCTGCCATTTTAGGATTTACCATTACAGCAATTTTACTACCATTAGCAGCGGTGGTTGCGACAATTATTTCAAAAGACGGACTCCTTTCGATTACGAAACAAGTTGGTCCTGTATTCGGTGTTTTATTCGCCGTATTACTATATATGTCAATCGGTCCTTTTTATGCAATTCCACGTGCCGCAAACATCGGATATAAATTCGGGTGGGCACCAATCATTGGAGAGAATGGAATACACCTCTTTATTTTTTCTATTATTTTCTTCTTAGCAACATATTTCGTTAGTATTCGTCCACAAAAGTTAGTCGATATTGTCGGAAAATTGCTAACTCCGGCACTACTGATCACATTGACAGTACTATTCATTCAAGCGGTGCGTACATTTACTTACACGTCAAAACCACCGAGTGAAAGTTTTTCCGAACATCCGTTTTTAGTCGGATTTTTAGAAGGTTATTTCACACTAGATGCGATTGCGGCACTTGCTTTTGGTATTGTCGTTATCGAATCTTTGAAACTTGCAGGAATTCGTGAACGTGGCGAACTCATTAAAGGGACGACGATGGCGGGTGTCATTGCGGCGATCGGACTCGGACTCGTTTATCTTGCGATCGCATGGATCGGTCGTGTCATTCCATTTGAAGGCACTCCAGGAGACGGTTCTGATTTACTCGTCGCTGCATCTAATCTATTATTCGGAACGTCTGGTAACTACGTATTCGGAATTATCGTCTTACTCGCATGTTTAACGACAGTGATCGGACTCATTACAGCATGTAGTCAATTTTTCGTAAAATTGTATCCAAAATTTAGCTACCACACGTATGTCATTGTCTTTATTTTAATTGGATTTTTCTTTACGAACTTCGGACTCGAAAACTTATTAAACATCGCTGTTCCGTTACTCGTTTTCATCTATCCAGCTTCCATCATGTTAATCACATTAACATTATTACAACCGATGCTCGGATATAGCCGTCAAATGTACCGATTCAGCGTAACAGTTGCGATTCTTTTCGGTATTTATGATGCACTTGGCGCTACATCGATTGATATGAAATGGTCTGAGCCTTTCCTTTCTTGGATTCCATTATTCGACGCTGGACTCGCATGGCTCGTCCCTGCATTTATCGCAGCACTGATCGGATATATGATCGACCGATTGTCAAACAATGTAACAGCCGTTTAGTAGAAAAAGCCAAATGTTCATGTGAACTTATTGTAAGTTTACACATGACATTTGGCTTTTTTCGTTACTCACCTTTCAAACGTGTAATTTGATAAGCGATATATTTCGTGATTTCTCGCAAAGAGCGCTTTTTCGTTTGAACACGAATATGACTTGCTTTCATGTAATAAGGTTTGCGTGCTTTATAAAGCGTAGCGATTTCCTCTTTCGTAGAACGTTGAACGATCGGACGATTTTTATCGGTCGATATACGTCTCCAAATATCTCGAAATGGTGCATTTAAAAAAATGACGAGACCACTTTCTCGCATGAGCCGGATATTTTCATCATTCGTTGCAACTCCTCCACCTGTCGCGATAATGCAAAATTCATCTCGAAACTCACGTAAAAAGTCTGTTTCCATTTGGCGAAAAGCAGGCTCTCCATACTGTTCAAAAATTTCTGGTATCGTCATGTTCATTTTTTTACTAATCTCAGTATCCATATCATAAAATGGAATTTTCAAATACATGCTGACCCGCTTCCCAATAGCAGATTTTCCGCAGCCCATAAAGCCGACTAAATATACTTTTTTCATCTTTTCTCCCCTACCTACTGCTCGCGCAACACAGTATATACTGCTTCACGATATATTTTTTCAACGGAATTGTAGTAATGATACATACTGCGATGTTCTGTACTATACGTTACCATAAAGTATACTACAAAAAAGAGTAAAAGGAGGGTGAAAAATAAGAGAGAACCTTTTTCGTTTTTTAATTTATTTTTGAATGTTCGTATAAAAATATCCTTCAAACTGTTCTCCCCCTTTCATCGTGACAAAAACAACAATCATGTCGCGTTCTTCCGAAAAAGATACATTTTGCACGTTCGTGAGTAATGGCACATGTCCTCCTTGATTCGAGCGAAAACGTATCATATCTTGATACTTCTCAATGAAAATCGTCCGATGCTCTTCCACTAAGCGCAATGTTGTATTGGGATGAATGACGATATCGTGATACGATTGGCTCGCTAACATTTGATGCAATTCATATTCAAATAATCCCCATTGCATCTCGTCAGCTGTTATTCTTAAATATGTCCCTTTTTGGAAAAAAACAATGAAAAATAAAGTGATAAAAGCGATAATTATAAATGTCGCGACATAGAGTAATAGTTCAATCAATGTCGAACCTCGCTCTTCATTAAAAATCGTAACACACTTTTTCTTCTTCTCTTTCCAAACAAATATCATACTCTCCTATCCACTCCCAATGATATGAAATTCCATTGAGTGTTATACGATCTGAAATACGATGTTCTTTCACTTTTAATTGTGTTGCAACGTAAGCAACTTTCATATCCGTCGCTTTCATTTTCTTTTCTCGTACTTGCTTCATCTCATGTGTTAATACAGGCAACAACATAAATGTTAAAATAACGATAATTGTTAAAGCGATGATCATTTCAGCAAGGACAAAACCACGCTCACATCTCAACTCGCACCCTCCCTTTCTGAAATTGCAATCGGAAAAAAATAGTCTTTCCTTCAACTTCATAGCGAATTGTGCCGAACTGTGACAAATGACCATTCGATAAAATGATGATTGACTTCATCGGGGAATGAACAGATAGTTGAAAGCTCTCAGGTAAATAATAACTTTCATATTCTTCTACATATGGATCGTATACCCTCATTTCATTCGAATTTGTTAATAATAAAACGCTCATCGCTCGCTTGCGGGCGATCGCTCTCATTTGTGCTTCATATAATACTCTTTCAAATTGCTCAATTCCATCACGTTCTTCCACTTTTAGCAATTGTGTATTACTTAAAAAATAAATTGTACTTGCTACAAATATAAAAAAAGCAAAAGCGATCAATGTTTCAACAAATGTAAAACCGGCATCATTTCTTAACAATTTTCACTTCCCCGTCTGCGATCGTTAATTTTTGCCCTCCTGGACATTCTTCTACTTTATCCGCCTCTCCTTTCGGCAAATATCCTTTGTCTGCCAATTCACGCAATGATTTCGGGCGCTCATTCGTTTCTAACTTATATGCTTCCGCTGCACCCATCACCATTTTATGATAGGCCTCGCATCCGCGTTCATCGACTGTTGATGAATATTTGAATACATTCGGTACCGTAATGATTACTAATACGGCAATGATGACAAGTACGAGCATCATTTCAACAAGCGTAAATCCTTTATTATTTTTTAACCATTTCACCATGAAATTCCTCCTTAAAATGATCCGATTAATCGATACATCGGCAATAAAATAGACAAATACGTCGCAACAATGGCACATGCAATGAATATGAAAACGAGCGGTTGAAAAAGTGAAATGAGTAACTCTATACGATGAACGAATGTTTCATTCACGACTTTTCCAAATAGTAGTAACTCCCGTCCGACAAATCCTCTCATACTACCATGTTCCACAAATGTCGCAATTTCTTTCAATAAATACGGATTAAATTGTAAAGCTTCTTCTAAACGTGCTCCTTGCGCAATTTCTTCATAGACGAGAGATGCAATATGTTGAACGTATACATTGTAGTTTTGCTCTTTCAAAATAACTAAAGCTTCTGAAGCTGTAATGTGCGTTTCTAACAAACGACCAAATTCAATAGAAAAATGACGCGTCGCATAAATTTGAATCATTTTTCGTGTTAATCCAAAACGGTAGTATAAAGATTGTTCTGAACTCACTTTTTGAATGTGATGACGATAAAAATGATAGCCAGCTATAAATAAAAGAATACTTATGACGAGCACAACGTCTGGCAAATACGTTAAAGCGATAGTCATCCATCGTTCACTCATCGTCATTTGTACTTGTTCAGATTGATAAATCGATTTCATTCTCGGTAAAAAGAATGTTCGATAAGCAAATAAAATCATGAGAAAAAAAGTGATTAGTATGAGGGGATAAATGAGTACTTTTCTAAAGCTTTTTTCCAACGTGAGCTTCTGGTCTGTCGCTTCACTCATCTGTTTTAAAGCAATGAGTAAATCGCTCGTCACGTTCGATGTAATGAGAGGGAGTAAGTTCACATATTTTAAGTGGAGGGATTGGAACAGTTCATATGCGCTAGAACCTGCTTTAAATTGATCATTTAATCGATCAGCGAGTCGCTCTTGATCACGGACATGGTGAGGAACGACTAAAAATAATGCATCATGCAATGAATAACCTTCTTTTACTAACTGATACAGTCGCTTCATAAAGAGCGATTCATCTCGAATTTTTAATAGTTGTTCTTCACGATAATGCTCTTTTTTCTTTTGTATAACGACGTACCACATCTTCAATCGTCTCAGCATCATCACGTTCGCCTGCCTTTACGAGAGAAAATAGTCGTTCTAATTTCTCTTCAGTTGCAATTTGAAAGACTGCTTGGCGCCTTTCAGTCATAGGCTCGTCTATTAATCGTTGCGTCAAAATCGCGACGATTGTTTGTTCGAGTTGTTCTTTCGTCACCCCTAAATCTAACAGTCGATATAAAACACCGATTAAGTCTTTAGAATGAACAGTCGTCAGTACGAGATGTCCACTCAACGCTGCACGTACAGCTGTTTCAGCCGCATGATGATCACGTATTTCTCCAAGCATAATCACATCTGGTGAATGGCGTAAAATCGCTTTCAAACCTGCGTCATAAGTAAAGCCAAATCGTTCATTCACCTGCACTTGAAGTACATTTTTCACTTCTCGTTCTACAGGGTCCTCTAATGTGATCACATGGCGATTTAAATGTTTGACACAATGGGACGTACAAGCATACATCGTCGTCGTTTTACCACATCCGGTCGGCCCCGTAATAGCGATCAAACCTTGTTTCAAATTCAATACTCGTTCCATCTGTTGACGCCATTGGTTTTCTAAAAATAAATGTTTGAACGAAATGACAGCATCTTCTTTTTGTATTCGAACGACAACACTTTCTTTATGCATCGCAGGCATCGTCGATACGCGAAATGAATATTGCTCTTCTCCAAACGCTTTGAAAAAAGAGCCGCTTTGCGGTCTACGTGTTTCTGTAATGTCTAACTCTGACATAAATTTAAAATACGAAATCATTCGTGATGATAACGCGCGAGGATATTGTGTCATTTCATGTAACTCCCCTGATTTTTGAAAGTGAATCGTATAGTGCTCAGTCTGAGGAAAAAAATGAATGTCGGATGCTCCATATTGAATTGCTTGTTCAAGTAACTGTACACTTTTCACTTCAATAATATTTTCTGCATTCACCATACATATTCTCTCCTTTCTTACGATTATTATAAAAAATTTGTTAGGCGATGTGGGATTTTTGTCTCTTTTACAATTTTTGTCGCAGTTTTCTAGCCATTTTCTTTTTTTCTTTTTATTTTACCTTTTTGTCACAATCATTCATCCGAATACAGTTTACATCTTGACGTCTTATCCTATATAATAGATAAGAGCTTATTGTATTGTTTTAAGTAAGGAGGGAACTCACAATGGATAATATGTTTAAATTGCTCGGCTTCTGGACTGGGATTTTCGCAGTTATGTTCTGGGTCGGGGGAATGATTCCTGCTACGCTCATTTTCGCAGCGAGCACATTTTTCTTTATACTTCTCGGTTACTTAAAGTTAACAGAGCGTATGTACTTGTATTTATTTGGAGCATACTTAACGGTGTTCATGGTAGGATTCAGCTACTATGCAACGTTCCTCCACGTGCCAGGAAGTCACTAAGACAAGTGGTACGTACATAAGAAAAACAGCTTTGGCGATTGCCTCAGCTGTTTTTCTTCGTTTAGAAACCATTTAAAAATGGATTATCATCTTGTTCCATTTCTGGCGTTGTGACGGGACCGTGTCCTGGATAAAGAATTGTCGTTTCATCCATCGTTAAAATATGTTCATGAATCGACTTTAACAATGTTTCCATACTGCCACCAACGAGATCCGTACGTCCGATGCTTTGACGGAAAATGACATCTCCGACGAAAGCGACGTCGTGACCTTCTAAATGATACGTCACACTGCCTGGAGAATGTCCAGGTGTATGATAAAGTTTAAAATGAAACGGACCAATTTTTAACTCTGTTTCATCCGTTAAATGATAATCTGCCTCGCGGTTTATGACATCGGGTAATTGCGCATATTTCCCTGAACCGTTTAATGCAGGATTGCCGAGCCATTCTTTTTCAATCTCATGAATGTACACAGGTACATCGAACGCGTCTCTCACGGCATCTACCGCTCCGATATGATCGAAATGCGCATGCGTTAATAAAACCGCTTCCGCTTCCACGTTCAAATCTTTAATGAGTTGAACAATTTTATCTCCTTCGTCCCCCGGATCGAAGACGATCGCTTTTTTCGTAGCGTCATCTATTAAGACGTAACAATTCGTCTGAATCGGTCCTAGCGGGTATGTTTGAATCGTAATCATCAATACCACCTCCTCTCACATCGTACTAATTTTTTTGTCACAATTCAATTGTTGTTTCTTGAAATAACCTCGACAAAACGCGAAAAGACAAGTACAATAGTAATGGAATATTGCTTACTTGGCATTCATTTTTCTTGATTTTGAAAGGAGTGTCCTTAAAGATGAACATTTTAGTCGTTATTTTTGGATTAGTTGCTTTGTTCTCAGTAATTGGCTTAGTCCAAAGCTTCAAAGAACGCAATGTCCTCAGCATTATTTTTAACTTAGCGAGTGCAGTTGTGTTCGGTGGATTCACAGTATTGACGGTAATCTTCCAAGGTTACCCACCAACATTATAAGTTGAATAAAAAAGACCTTTCCGCGTATCGCGAGAAGGTCTTTTTTATTCAATTTTCAGCCAAGGAAACTGTTCTTCTCCTTGTAACACCTCTTCATATCGCTCTCCAGCGAGACAACGCTGTCCAGACGGCGCACATTTTAACTCGTATTGCATCATCTGTCCTTCACTCACAACCGTCTGTTTTCCATCTTTCCATGACACGAGGTTCCAACGATTCAATAGCTCATCTAACTCTGCGCGTTCTTCTGCTACGAGCGTCAACAATTGACCGTCCTCTGTCCATGCATAGGGGGGAACGACCCAACTGCCATAATTACTCACAGCCGGCACACGGTACGTCTCTCCGTCCACTTCATATACAAACTCCTCATCATCAATCGCCATAGTATTCATCGCCTCTCCTTTTGGAAAAGCCGCAACAAATGAGCCTTCTCGTTCGATAGAAATCATTTCTGATGCTTCATTAAACTTCCCTAATGCGCTTCCTTCTAACGGATGCCCTGCTTCTACTAAACCATAGAGAGAATCTTTCCAGTAGATCGGGAATGGAAAAGGCGATGTTTCAATCCAGCGCGTATAACGCTCTTTCCCATCATAAATAAAAGTATCAAATGACCAATCGTCCGCAAATACTGTGTAAGCGAATGTTTCAACATCTCGTTCATTCAAAGCGACGTAAATTTCAGACCCTTCGAAATCGATCGTCCGCAACAGTTGTCCATCCGATTGAATGATATGTAAATTTCCACGATATTGCGTCGTCGCTGTTTGAACGTAAAGCACAGGCTCAGCTGGATGAAATAAGACATCTACAATCGGAGCATCCGACTGCCAAATCGTCTTTGTTTCTCCATTTTGTAAATGAAACGTCTGCAATTCAAAACCTTCCGCTTCCTTCACGACGTAGACAATTTCATCATCAGTTAAAAAACCTGCTACGAAATGAAATTGTTCATTCGGAATTGTATGTACTTGAGATACTTTTTCTCGTTTTACTTGTTCAGGCTGTTCTTCTTTTGGAGCGCAACTTGCTAGTAATAAAATAATCCATAATACACCGAGCCTTTTCAATACTTTTCCTCCTATCTTTCAAAAAAAGAGGGGATGCTCAAATGCATCACCCTCTTTTTCCTATTTATTGTGGCAATGAACGAATCTCTGGATTTGGCTTACCATCTTGTAATGTTGGGCCACCTTCTCCATTCGATTGATCCGATTTGAATCGTAATAAATCTCCGTTAATTAAACGCTCAGAATAATCTAACTCTGCAGATACTCGCTCAAATGATGTTTCGCAATTTGCGATATCTGCTTCTTCTCCTGTCTCTGCATCATAACATACTTCATGTGCGTAGACATATTCTGGTGTTACGAAGCGTCCGTCTCGGAAAATGACGAATGGATCATAGTCTTCTGAGAATAAGTCTTGTCCGAATTGAATATCGCCACGTGATTCAATGCCGAGTAAATGTAACAATGTTGGACGAATATCTAATTGTCCGCCTAATTGTTCACGTACTTCCCCTTTATTTGAACCTGGTATGTGAATAAAGAGCGGTACTTTTTGTAACATTGCATTGTCATACGGTGTAATTTCTTTGTCTAAGTACATGCCCATCGCTTTATTATGGTTTTCAGAAATTCCGTAATGATCCCCATACATGACGATGATAGAATTATCATACAATCCTTTTTCCTTCAAGTCTTCAAAAAATAACTTCACCGCTTCATCCATGTAACGCACAGTTTGGAAGTAGTTGTTCAATGTGCGTGAATTGGACGTATATTTCGGAATGAACATATCTTCCTCGTCCAATGTGAACGGATGGTGATTCGTCAATAAA
>JASLHQ010000179.1 GCA_030152265.1 Savagea sp. | reverse complement strand
CGCTCAATTAGAATCAAAAGGCATTGAGTTTTCAATCGGTACGCCGCTCGTCGAAGCTACAGAAGAAGGCGTTAAAATTAAAACTGGTGAAGAAGAGTTTAAATTCATCGAAACGAAAACAGTCGTTTGGGCAGCGGGTGTTCGTGGAAATCGTTTAATCGAAGAGACGAATATCGAAAGCGCACGTGCACGCGTACGTGTAGAACCAGATTTACGCGCACCAGGACGTGAAGATGTATTCATCGTCGGAGACTGTGCGTTTATGATCAATGAAGCAGAGAATCGTCCATATCCACCGACAGCGCAAATTGCGATGCAACAAGGTCAACAATGTGCAGCGAATATCGTATCTTTATTAGCGAAAAAGCCTACAACAGCATTTGTTCCTGATTTAAAAGGTAGCGTTTGTTCACTCGGTTCAGACGATGCCATTGGTGTTGTATTCGGTAAAAAAGTAACGGGTGGCACAGCATCATTTATGAAAAAGATGGTAGATAACCGCGCGTTATTCATGGTTGGCGGACTCGGCTTAACGATGAAAAAAGGTAAATTTGATTTGCTATAAGAGCGAATGATGACACTTGCCAACGATTTGTTGAGCAAGTGTTTTTTAAAGAGGGGGAATGCCATTTGAGTCGCAGAGGTGAAGTATGGTTAGGGGCGGCGGCTATCGTCGAAAATTCGAAAGGCGAACTTCTCGTCGTTGAAAAGTCATATGGCGGATTGAATGGCCGATGGAGTTTCCCCGCAGGTTTCGTTGATAAAGGGGAAACACTCGATGAAGCAGCTGTGCGCGAAGTGCAAGAAGAGACGGGGATTTCTATTGAAGTGGTTGGATGTATCGGCGTTCGTTCAGGCGTTTTAAGCAATGATATCAGTGATAATATGGTACTATTTGTAGGACGCCCATTAAATGAGCGACAGACGATTCAAGTAGCTAAAGGCGAAATTAATCGTGCGCATTGGTTATCGAAAGAACATTTGTTAAAAGACGAACGAAGCTCAGAAATGATTGTTCAATTTTGCCGTGCTTTTTCGAAAGGATATTTTCATAAAGTTGAAAATTTCAATCCTGGAAATCAATTTGGCTATAAATCATACAATCTGTTCTTATAACAGGGGTTAATGATCAACAGGAGGTTAACGAAGTGGAACAAATTACACTCGTCCAACTATTTTTAACAGCATTGTTATTTTTAGTGATTTTCTTCGGAATCGGGTTTTTAATTAATATGTTGCTCCGAATGACATGGTTTATGGCCATTGTTTATCCGATCATCGTCATTTTAATTATTGACGAAGTGAAATTTTACGAATATTTCACGAAGCCGAAGTATGCGTTTGATATGCTCGGAACAAAACTATCGAACTTAATGATGGCAGATATCGTGACGCTCATTTGTGGTTTTATCGGAGCGGTATTGTCTGGAATTGTTATGCGTATTTTACGTAAACAAGGGTACCAAATGTTTTAATAAAAAGACCTTCACTTTTAGCTAAATCGCTAATGGGAAGGTCTTTTTCATATGCTAAAATAAAGAATAATTGCTAAACCGATCCCTGTACATGCACCGAAAAATACTTCACTCGGCTTATGCCCGAGCAATGTTTTTAATTCTTGGCGCTTTTCAGGCTCATCTTTTTGTGCCCACTCTTTTGAAACTTGAATAAGCTGTTGGAAATCGTCACGCATTTGGTTAATGACAGCTGCTTGTTGCCCTGCTTGATAACGTATGCCTGTTGCATCAAACATAACGATTACTGCAAAAATCGCACTGATAGCGAAGAGCGGAGAATCAAAACCTTCTTGCAAACCGACAGCAGTCGTTAAACCGGATACAGCAGCAGAGTGAGAACTCGGCATACTTCCAGTAGATGTCAGTAAACTCCAATCGATTTTGCGTGTGACGAAAAAATGAATCGGTACTTTAACAAATTGTGCGAGTCCAATGGCGAGTAGAGCAGTGATGAGAGGAAAGTTAGAAAATATCGAAATCAGGCTCAGTCCTTTCATGCGTTTCCTCTATTATACTAAACATTGTGTAAATGAAATGTAAAATCGATTCGGAACTCGAAATAAATTGAAAACATGGTATAATGAAACACGAAAAGGAGTGGAATTTCATGAACGTTACACAAGTGAATCAAACAGCATTCGGTGAAGCGACAAGCTCTTTCTACGTCGTAGCAGTACACCGTGCAACAGATCAAGAGCAATGGGTAGCCGATTTAAAAGAAAAGACAGGGGTTGACCTCGTTGCACTTTTAAAACAACAACTCATTTCTCATGAGGAAGGAAAAGTATCGCTCGTACCTACGATGCAAAATTCAGGCATTACACGTATCGTAACAGTCGGTCTCGGAGCGAAATCAGAATGGACGATGTCAACAGTGCGTGAAAGTTTCGCAGCAGTTGGAAAAGCGGCGCTTCAAGCGAAAGCGGAAGAAGTGACAATTTGTGTTCCAGCACTTGAAGCATTTGAGCAAGAGGTAGAACAAGTCGTCAATGTAGCAGTTGAAGGAATCGGCCTCGGTCAATACGTCGTTCCCCATTATAAAGCGACGGTGAATGAAGCGGCATATGAGTGGTCTACGCTCGGTTTAGACGGTGCAGAAGATTTAGATGTAACAGTAGGTCTCGCAAGTGCAGAAGCGGTGAATTACGCTCGTACGCTCGTCAACATGCCACCAAACATTTTAACGGCACGTGAAATGGCACGCCAAGCAGAGAAAATTGCTCAAAAACACGGTTTTGAAATTGAAGTTCTCGGTAAAGAAGAGCTTGAAGAAATCGGAGCAGGTGCATTGTTGGCGGTGAACCAAGGTTCTGTAGAGCCACCACGTCTCATCGTCATGAAATATCATGGAGGCGGAGAAGATTGGACAGATGTGTTAGGTCTTGTCGGAAAAGGAATTACGTTCGATACAGGCGGTTACACATTAAAGCCAGGTGCTAGCATGGTCGGCATGAAAGGCGATATGGGCGGTGCGGCAGCAGTTCTCGGAGCGATGGATTTAATCGGTACACTTCGCCCTGAGCGCAATGTGATGGCGGTCATCGCGTCGACAGATAATATGATTAACGGTGAAGCGATCCGCCCGGATGATGTCATTACGTCACTTAGCGGTAAAACGATTGAAATCGTCAGCACAGATGCGGAAGGTCGTCTCGTTTTAGCGGATGCGGTAACATACGCAAAACAAGAAGGAGCGGACTACTTAGTCGATGTTGCGACATTGACAGGTGGTGTCATCGTTGCACTCGGTAAAGATAAAACAGGTGCGGTGACGAATGACGAAGCATATTTCGAAGAATTTATGCAAGCGGCGATTGAAGCGGATGAATTCGTTTGGCGTCTCCCATTGACGAAAAACGATAAAAAACGTATTCGCAACAGTTTAGTAGCTGATTTAAATAACGCACCAGGCCGTGACGGTCATATGATTTTCGGCGGTGGTTTCGTAGGAGAATTCGCGGAAGATACACCGTGGGTTCATTTAGACATCGCAGGAACATCAGACGCAGAAGGACCACATGTGTTAGGTCCAAAAGGTGCGACAGGTGTTATGGTTCGTACGCTCGCGACATTTGCGGAGCAATTTGAATCAGAAAAATAAAAAATTGAAACAAAAAAAGCGAACGTCTCGTTAATCCGAGCGTTCGCTTTTTGTTAATCGATATCAGGGCGAGGGCGTGCTTTGCGCTTCGCTTCCTCTACAACTTCCTCTAATTCGTCTCCAACAGTGAGCGGTGACTTCTCGACGCCTGAAATGTAGGCAGCGCGTCCCATTAAGTGACCTCCGATAGGAGAGGTAATGAATAGAAAGACGATAGCGAGCAATAATTGAATACTGAACAAGCCTTCTTTTAACCAATAGTGGAAAAATACCCCGAGTAAAATACTCAGTACCCCAAATGTCGTACTTTTTGAAGCAGCATGTGCGCGTGTGTACACATCGGGCAGACGGAGAATACCAATCATCGTGACGAGTGTGAAAAGCACTCCGACACTAATTGTAATGACAATTAACGTATTAGCGATCACGGTCATATTGAATGATCTCTCCTTTCTCTATAAATTTAGAGAATGATACTGTCCCGATAAAGGACATAATCGCAACGAGTAAAATGACTTCGATGAAAAATTCTGTATCGAAAATAATGGATAGTAACGCGGTAGCGGAAATGATTAAAATACCAATTCCGTCTAAAGCGATGAGTCGATCGGGAATCGATGGACCTTTAAAAACACGGTACATGAGCCCGAGCATCGACAATAGGACGAGCACGAGGGCTACCCACATAAATGTCATCATGAACGACTCACCTCCAATATCGCTTTTTCGAATGTGTTTTTGATTGAATGAATCGCTTCATCCACATCATCGACATCGATCGCGTGAATATACAATGTACTTTGATCATCTGAAACGTATAATACGACCGTTCCTGGTGTCAATGTAATTAAACTAGAAAGCAATGTAATTTCCCAGTCATGTTCTAATTCTGTAGGCAATGCGAAAATCATCGGTTGAATCTTTTCGATATCTGGTTTCAAGACGACCATTAAAACCGAAATGTTGGATAACGTTAATTCCTTTAAAAAGATGAGGAATAGTTTCGTCGCCGACCAAAGACGTCCGATGTAAAGACGCTGTTTGAAGAAGCGACGGAAAAGAATGATGAGCAAAAGCCCAATAATGTATCCAACGATGAAAGACGTTGCGGAAACCGATGAATTAATTAACATCCAAATAACAGCGATAAATACGTTTAGTAATATTTGAAATGCCATTCGTTCATCACTCCTTAAATACCGCATCAATGTATAATGATGGGTCTAATAATACGTCTTTTGAATCTGTAATTAATGGCATGAACCATTCAGTTCCAACTCCGTAGACGACAGATAAGATGACGAGCAATGTCGTCGGAATCATCATCTTTTTATACTGCATACGATTTACAGGCTTCGTCTCTTTCGGCTCTCCCCAAAATGCATATAAGAAAATGCGAATGACAGAGAGGAGCACGACTAAGCTTGATAATAGTACAGCAATCGCTCCGATCCAATGTCCAGCGTTGAACGAACCTTGAACGATGAGAAGCTTACCGATAAATCCGCTGAGTGGCGGAATTCCAGCGAGTCCGAATGCGGCGATTAAGTAAGTCCAACCGAGTCCAGGGTATTGTTTCATCAACCCGCTAATTTCTCGTAAATTGCTCGTACCTGTAACGAAAATGATGACGCCAATTAAGAGGAAGAGTGCTGCTTTAATGAGCATGTCGTGCACGATATAGTACACGCTTCCTGCCATTGCGAAATCATCCATTAAAGATACACCGTATAAAATGACA
This sequence comes from Savagea sp., assembly GCA_030152265.1. Lineage (GTDB taxonomy): Bacteria > Bacillota > Bacilli > Bacillales_A > Planococcaceae > Savagea. The sequence goes on along the minus strand of JASLHQ010000179.1, from coordinate 1,671 downwards.
CCGACTGCGATGACGATGTTATAAATAATGATTTGTTTTAAATCGAAGTAAGCGAGTGCTCCGATACATCCGACAACGATTGTTAAAAGAGATAATCCCATCAACCACATATGTGTGTAGCCCACATCATGGACGAAGAAGAGCGTATACGTACGTGTGATGGAGTATATGCCGACTTTCGTAAGCAAAGCACCGAATAGTGTCAACACAGGAATCGGAGGCGCAGCGTAAGCGCTAGGCAACCAGAAGTACAGTGGGAAAATCGCTCCTTTAATTCCGAAGACGATTAAAAATAAAATTCCAATCACTGTGATGATTCCAGGTTGATCAACTTCTGCAATCTTCACTGAAATGTCTGCCATGTTTAACGTTCCGACAATCGAGTATAAATACGCGACCGTAATGACGAATAGTGCAGACGATACGACGTTCACTAACATGTATTTAATCGATTCACGAAGTTGGCGTTTCTCTCCACCAAGGACGATTAAAACGTAACTCGCCATGAGAAGCACTTCGAAAAATACGAACATGTTGAAAATATCGCCCGTCGTAAATGCACCGTTAATTCCTGTAATCATAAATAAAATCGCAGGATAGTAGTAGTTGCGTTCTCGTCCTTCATCGATCGCATAGAAGCTGTAGATGACGACGAAAAATGTAACGATTAATGTCGTCGTGACGAGCAATGCAGAGAAGGCATCGGACACCATAGAAATTCCGTAAGGTGCCGCCCAACTACCTAAATTGACGGTTTGAATTCCATCTGTATGGACGATGTACGCTAAGAAAATCGAGCTAATGAGACTGAGCGCAAGTCCGAGAGATACGAGAATTCGTTGAACGATAATATTTTCTTTAAAGAACAATAAAACAATCGCAAAGAAGAACGGGATGAGAATCGGAAATAATACGATATTAGTCATGTTCATCATTTCCTCTCAATGCATTCATATTGTCAGTTTTATGGACCGCATATAAACGGTAAGACAACACTAACATGAATGCTGTCACTCCAAAGCTAATGACGATCGCTGTTAAAATGAGCGCTTGTGGAAGCGGGTCGGCGAAGTCTGTCACACCGTCTGCAATAACAGGAGGTGATTCTCCACCGAGCCCACCCATCGTTAAGATGAGCAAGTGAGCACCGTGACTGAGCAAGCCCGTTCCTAAAATGATTTTTAAAAGAGAGCGCGATAAGATTAAGTAGACCGCTGCTGTGAAAAGTACGCCTACTAAAATAGCTGTGAGCAGTTCCATTACGTATCGCCTCCAATCGTTTGAATCATCGTCATCGCCGCTCCGACGACGACTAAATAAACTCCTAAATCAAAGAGCATTGCCGTATGCAGTGACGTTTCACCGAAAAGTGGTAAGTTGAAATCGTCAAAAGCATGTGTGAAAAATGGCAAGTCAACAAAAAGTGGCCAACTTGCCGTTAAAATTGCAAGCAACAGTCCGACTGCAACGACTTTCATAAAGTCGAAAGGCAATGCTTTTTGAACCGTTTTTAAATCAAAGGCGAGCAAAAGTAAAATGAGCGCCCCTGTCGTTAATAATCCTCCAACGAATCCTCCACCAGGTGTGTAATGACCTGCGAAGAAAATGTGGATGGAGAAAATGAAGATGATAAAGAAAACGACTTTCGTAGTTGTCTGTAAAATGACATCA
>JASLHQ010000175.1 GCA_030152265.1 Savagea sp. | reverse complement strand
GTTCAATTCCCAAATGTCGATATCATCTTTCGTCAATCCTGCGAGTTCTAACGCTTTCGGAACCGCTACGATCGGACCGATTCCCATCACTTCTGGTGGAACGCCTCCTACTGCGAAACTTCTAAATTTCGCAATCGGTGTTAAACCGAGTGATTCTGCATATTCGCGGTCCATGACGAGCACACTTCCTGCTCCGTCTGACGTTTGCGATGCGTTACCTGCTGTTACCGTACCTGTCACAGAGAACGCTGGACGCAATTTCGCTAAAATTTCCGTCGTCGTTCCTGGACGTACTCCTTCGTCCATTTCAAATGGTACGACACGCTCTTCCCATTCGTTTTTGTCATTAACAAAACGGTGATGCACATCGACCGGTACGATTTCGTCATCGAATTTTCCTGCTTGAATCGCAGCGTACGCACGTTTATGTGACTCGACAGCGAATGCGTCTTGGTCTTCACGGCTAATGCCATATTTCACAGCGACTTGTTCTGCTGTATGACCCATTCCCATATAATATTCTGGCGCATGTTCGACGAGCGTCTTATTCGGACGAATCGTATGACCCGTCATCGGAATCATACTCATCGACTCCGCACCACCTGCGATGATTGCCTTCGCATGGCCGAGCATAATTCGCTCTGCCGCATAAGCGATCGACTGAAGTCCTGAAGAACAAAATCGGTTGATTGTAATCGCTGGTACTGTATCTGGCAATCCAGCGAGCGCTCCGATTTGACGCGCCATATTTAACCCTTGTTCTGCTTCTGGCATCGCACACCCAAAAATTAAGTCATCAATCGGTCCATCGTATCCGTTCGCGCGTTTTAATGTTTCTTTCACTGTGATTGCGCCTAAGTCATCTGGACGAACCGTCGCTAATGAACCGCGCCCTGCTTTTCCTACTGGCGTTCGTGATCCTGCTACAATTACTGCTTCACGCATATCGTCTCCTCCTATCTTAGTTGCGTAATGGCTTTCCTTTTAAAAGCATATGTTGCATGCGTTGTAATGTTTTCGGTTGTTGTAACAACTGTAAAAATGATTGACGTTCTAAGTCGAGTAAATATTGTGGGTCCACTTTCGTACCGAATGGTAAATCGCCACCTGAAAGTACTTTCGCAATATGTTTCGCAATCGTCATATCATGTTCGCTAATATATCCTGACAATTTCATCGCTTCTGCTCCGAGCATGAGTGCTGCATAACCTGATGCACCTGTCACCGCAATTTTCTCGCGTTTTGGCGCTGTGTAGCCACGCTCGTATAAATCGAGAGCTGCCATTTTCGCGTCGTAGAAACGGTGATCTGCGTTTAAGCTAATGCCGTCTGAAGGACGTAAGAAGTTCAACTCACGCGCTTCTTCTGCTGATGTCGATACTTTCGCTGTTGCGATCGTTTCGAACACTTTATTTGCGATAAACTGGATGTCGACCGGCACGCCGTTCGGCAATCCTTGCATATGTTGATAAAGTAAACCGTAGTTTCCGCCTCCACCTGGGAGTAATCCGACACCGACTTCAACGAGGCCCATATACGTTTCCATCGACGCTTGAATGTGCGCTGTCGGTAAACATACTTCCGTTCCTCCACCGAGTGTCATGCCGTGTGGTGCTGCGACGACTGGACGGTTTGAATATTTGATCTTCATCATCGTTTCTTGGAACATTTTAATCGTGTAGTCGAGTTCGAATAAGTTATCGTCTTGTGCTTCCATTAAGATGAGCGCTAAGTTCGCGCCGACACAGAAGTTTTTCCCTTCGTTTCCGATGACGAGTCCTTTATAGTTTTTCTCTACCTCTTCAATCGACTTTTGAATCATTTGTAAAATATCTAAGCCGATCGCGTTCGATTTCGAATGGAACTCAAGCAATGCGACACCGTCACCGATATCGATTAAGCTCGCTCCGCTATTGCTTAAAATCGTACCGTTTTGTTTTTTCAATTTTTGAATTTGAATTTCTTTCGGATTCACTTGTTGCTTCGTAAACCCGTCTCCGTTGAAGTAATACGTATCGCCATCGATTTCTTTATAAAACTTCGGCTCGTTTTTATCGAGTAAGTTTTGAACGAATGTTGGGATTTCGTATCCTTCATTGCGCAAACGTTCTACTGATTGCTCTACACCGATTGCATCCCACATTTCAAACGGTCCGAGATTCCATCCGAATCCCCATTTCATCGCTTTGTCGATCGATACGATATCGTCTGCAATTTCACCGTGTAACTCCGCTGCGTAAAGCAATGTCGGCATTAAGCTCTTCCATAAAAACTGTCCTGCACGGTCATCCGCTTGCAATAAAAATGCTAAACGTTTCGAGCGGCTCACTTGTTTTGCCTGTTCGAGTGAAGGCGCTTTCAGTTTTTCGCGTGGTTCATATTCAAATGTTTCTAAATTTAATTGTTTAATTTCTTTACCATCTTTAAAGTAAAATCCTTTTTTCGTCTTCGCTCCGAGTCGTCCTTCTTCTAACATTTTCGTCATGAACGCCGGAATTTCGAACATTTTTTGTTCGTCTCCTGTCGTTTTGTCGTAAACGTTTTTCGCAACGTTATTAAATACGTCCAATCCGACAACGTCTAATGTACGGAACGTTGCAGACGACGGGCGTCCGATTAAAGGACCTGTAATCGAGTCTACTTCTCCAATCGAGTATCCACCTTTTACCATTTCATCCACTGTGACGAGTAAGCCGTACGTTCCGATACGGTTTCCGATAAAGTTCGGCGTATCTTTTGCGATGACGACACCTTTTCCGAGTCGGTCTTCGCCAAATGTGTGCATAAATTTCACGACTTCTGGTGATGTTGATGATGTCGGAATAATTTCTAACAACTTCAAATAACGAGGGGGGTTAAAGAAGTGTGTCCCTAAGAAATGTTCTTTAAAGTCATCAGAGCGACCTTCAGCCATCGCTTCAATTGAAATACCTGACGTATTCGAGCTGATGATCGTTCCTGGACGACGGTATTTTTCGATTTTTTCATATAATGATTTTTTAATATCGAGTCTTTCAACGACGACTTCAATGACCCAGTCCACATCTTTAATCTTTTCGAGATCATCGTCGATGTTCCCTACTTCAATTAATGACGCGTTACGCTTCGTTGTGAAAGGTGCAGGCTTTTGTTTTAATGCGCGTTGCACTGCTTCTGACGCTAGTCGATTGCGCACCTCACGCGATTGTAATGTAAGCCCTTTCGCTTCTTCCTTGTCTGTTAATGTCGTTGGCACAATATCAAGCAAAAGCACGGGTAGACCGACGTTTGCTAAGTGTGCTGCGATACTTGCTCCCATGACCCCTGAACCGATAACTGCTACTTTTTTCATTTGATAAGTCAATATCGTAACCTCCTCTTTTTAATTTGAATGAACAATCATTCATTTTTATTCCAAAAAAATATAAGGTGTTCCTTTACTGCATTCAGTGTAAACGATTTCTTCCGAGTGCGCAACTATTTTCCACTATTCAAAACGATTTTCTTGTCCCTCGCTTCACTATCGTTGTATACTGAATATAAGAGATTAAAGGAGGAAATGCAATGATTTCTATTGAAACAGAAGAACAATTTTACGATGTGATTCAAGGTGAAAATGTCCTTATAAAATTCCAAGCTGGTTGGTGTCCAGATTGCGTTCGCATGGATCACTTCATCGATCCAATTATGGAAAAGTACGACATGTACACATGGTATGACGTCAACCGCGACGTACTTCCAGAAATCGCGCAAAAGTATGAAGTAATGGGTATTCCAAGCTTACTCATTTTCAACAATAACGAAAAAACAGCTCATTTACATAGCGCAAAAGCAAAAACACCAGAACAAGTAACACAATTTCTCGATGAAGTTACGAAGTGAAGAAACGACCCCTTCGACTTCTCATCGTGATTGGATTCATTTTGATCATTTCAGCTTGCCAAAATCAACAATTAAATTTGGAGTATTTTATTAGAGACTTAAACGACGACACGATTTATGAAATCGTCGATGAAACATCTATTCAACAATTTCAAAACCAAATTCAAAACGGCTCTTCTCTCCAAGATACAGCTGTGCAAGAAATGGAATTTGAATTTCATCTAAAAGAAGAAGTCATTCCTTTTTATATCGAAGAACCTTATATTATTTTCAGTCGAGAAGAAGAACTTTTCATTAGTGAACTCACTTATTCATTAAACCCCATATTTGAACAAGCAATTGTATATGAACCTTAAAATCCCCATCCGAGACGATTTTAGTCGTCAGATGAGGATTTTTTCGTTTAATAAATCGCAATCGGTCCATACGGTCCTTCAATTACTTCTATTTTTGTTTCAAAAATGGACGTTAAAATTTCAGGGTCCATAATTTCTTCTACTGTTCCATAAGCCGCAATTTGGCCGTCTTTCATCGCACAAATGCGATCTGAATATTTCGCCGCAAAATTGATATCATGCATAACGGTTACAATCGTGCGACCGAATTCTTTTGCTGCCGCACGTAAATGTTCCATCATTTGTACAGAACGGGCAATATCTAAGTTGTTGAGTGGCTCATCTAATAAGACATATTCCGTCTCTTGGCAAAGGACCATCGCAACATACGCACGCTGTCTTTGTCCACCTGACAAC
>JASLHQ010000134.1 GCA_030152265.1 Savagea sp. | reverse complement strand
CCACCGAATGTCGCGAGTGGTACGATGATTTTCATTGCGACGATCGGACTCATTGCCAATCTCGGAAGTGCGACGATTTTGTTGAAGAAAGGTGACGTGGAAGGGAATTTAAATATGAAGAGTGCGTATCTTCACGTGCTCGGGGATTTGCTCGGCTCTGTCGGTGCGATTATCGCAGGAGTCGTCATGTACTTTTTTGAATGGTATATCGCCGATCCGATCATTTCCGTCGTCGTTGCTTTACTTATTTTAAAAAGCGCTTGGGGTGTGTTTAAAGAAAGTATGCACGTCTTAATGGAAGGTGTGCCCCGTCATATGGATTTCGAAGAAGTAGAGCATGCGCTCAGTTCTTTAGAAGGTGTCGTAAAAGTGCACGATTTGCACATTTGGGCAATCACGTCGGGGATGGATATGTTAAGTGCACATATCGTTGTGGAAGATGATGTCGATGAGCAAGTCGTTTTGCAACGAGCGATCGACATCTTATACGAGCAATTCAAGCTCGAACATAGTACGATTCAAATTGAAAAGAGTGAAATCGTGCACGGAAAATTAAACATTTAACGCTTTGCAAAAGACGTTTCGCTAAAATACGTGCGGAACGTCTTTTTTCCTCTTTTCATTCTCGTGCGACATGCGTACAATGGAAAACAGATTCATGTAAGAGGAGGTTATCCATATGAAAGATCAACGTTTTCGTATCGCGAATCGCGAAGCATTGATCGGCGTTGGACTTGTCATCATTAACTTTGCGATTTGGTTCGGCTTCGCGTACGGACTCGGAAGCACAGACCCTGAAAATTATACATATGTGCTCGGCTTCCCTGCTTGGTTTTTTTATAGCACGATGGCAGGTACCGTCTTTATGATTGCGCTCATTATTTTCGTCTTAAAACGTTACTTCAAAGACGTACCGTTTGACGATGAGGAGGAAAAATTATGATTCATTGGCAAGTCATCCTTCCACTCGTCCTCTTTTTAATCCTTATTTTTATGATTGGCATTTGGGCGAATACGCGATTGCGCCAAAGCGATTCTTTTTTACAAGAATACTTTTTAGGCGGTCGGGAAATGGGCGGGTTTTTACTCGCGATGACGATGATTGCGACATACGGGAGCGCTTCGAGTTTTATCGGAGGACCTGGTGTCGCCTATACGAAAGGACTCGGCTGGGTGTTGCTGGCGATGGCGCAGTTACCTGCGGGCTATTTCGTTTTAATGGTGCTCGGCAAAAAGTTCGCGATTATCGCGCGCAAATTTAATACGATTACGCTCATCGACTTTTTGAAAATTCGTTATCAAAGCGATGCGATTGTGCTACTTTCTGCGCTTGCTATTATTATTTTCTTATTTTCTTCGATGACGGCACAATGGGTCGGAGGCGCGCGTTTAATCGAATCACTTACCGGTCTCTCTTATACGGCCGCACTGTTCATTTTCGCAGCGAGCGTCCTCGTTTACGTCATTATCGGCGGGTTCCGCGCAGTCGCTTTAACGGATGCCGTGCAAGGGTCGATCATGGTGATTGGAACGATTATTTTACTCGTCGGGACGATTATCGCCGGTGGTGGCATTGAAGCGATTATGGCTTCGCTCGTCGCTGAAAATCCTCAGCTCATTACGCCGTTCGGAGCGGAAGGAGATTTAACCCCGTTGTACGTCTCCACGTTTTGGATTTTAATCGGGATTGGCGTTGTTGGTCTTCCGCAAATTGCGGTGCGTGCGATGAGTTATAAAGACTCGAAAAGTATGCACCGAGCGATCATAATCGGAACGGTCGCGATTGGGACAATCATGTTCGGCATGCATTTAATCGGAGTGTTCGCACGTCCCATTTTGCCGGGCATTGAAATTGGAGACAAAGTGATGCCTCTTTTAACATTGGAAGTGCTCCCTCCATTCGTCGCGGGATTCGTCCTCGCCGCTCCGATGGCTGCGACGATGTCGACGGTGAATGCTTTACTCATTCTCGTCAGCTCGACCGTCGTGAAAGACATTTATTTAAATTACGTCAAACCAGAAGCATCCGAAACGTCGATTAAACGGGTCAGCTTCTGGACGACAAGCATTATCGGACTCGCTGTCGTTTTATTTGCGATGAATCCGCCAAGCTTAATCGTCTGGCTCAATTTATTCGCATTCGGTGGACTAGAAGCCGCTTTCGTCTGGTCCGTCGTGTTCGGCTTGTATTGGAAAGGGGCGAACAAGTACGGCGCACTCGCTTCCATGGTCGTCGGGATGACGTCTTACATCGCTATTTCCATTTGGTGGCCCCACGTATTCGGCATGCATTCGGTCACTTTGCCGATTGTGTTCTCGTTACTCGCCTTTCTCATCATGAGTATGGCGACACATAGGCGTGTGCAACCTTTCGTTCTTTTCGATTAACAAAACGCTTCCCCGTATTTTTTACGAGGAAGCGTTTTTTTATGAGCCGATGAGCGCTTCTCCTGCGCCTCCACCCATTAAAGCGTCCAATTCATCACGCACTTCTTGAATGCGCTCTTGCACACCTGGCATATTCGGTTCTGTCGCTGCAAGGAGCAATAATTGTTGCAGTAACTCCTGATAATAAGCGATTAGTTTCTTCTTTTCTTCCGCTGACATCGCATTCGCTTGACGTGTTGCAGTCGACGGATCGACAGCATTCCCCTTCGTCGTTAAGCGCGTTTGTAACGTTTCATGAAAAGAAACTTCTGTGCGCGAGCGAGTTTGTTCTACTCGACTCTCTCCTCGCCCTAACGGCACATATGGCATAATTTTCATATTCTCACCCCTCCGTAATATCGGATAATTTCAACGGTTGTTGAGACGTGAGAAGACGTTCGCGAATTTCATTGATCGTTTCAATTAATTTTTGCAGAGCGGGTGTGACGTATTGAGATTTCCGATAAATGAATACCGTTGAGATTTTACTATATTGCTTCGGTAACTCGTAATGATACAAATACCCATCTTCGATATATCGTTCCGCTACTTCATACGGAATATAGGCGATGCCGAGCCCTGAAATAACCGAGTTAATCATCGTTTCGAGCGTTCCAAGTTCCATCGTTTTGCTCGGCACTTCCCCTTGGTCAAAAAACCATTCATTCAACTTCGCTCGGTACATACACCCTTCACTAAAACGAATGATCGGTTCTCGCATAATTTCATCGAGGGGGCGGTCTTTTTTATTTGAAATGATGACGAGTTTCTCATCGAACACTTCCACTTGTTCTAGTTGCGGGTCGTTGATCATATTACTTTTCGTAACGAAAGCACCGTCTAATTTATATTCGAGCACTTCATCGCGCAATTGCGCCGTCACCCCTGTCGATAACGTAAGGTCGACTTGTTCGTAACGTTTAATGTACGTCGCTAATATTAACGGCAATTCAATTACCGTTTCGACCGACGCGATTTTCAACTCTCCGCCGACTAAATCTTGATTCGACGCGATCATTTGCATTTTTTCGGATAAAGAAATCATTTGTTGCACGTACGGAATGAGCGCCTTTCCTTCATTCGTCAATGAAACTCCTTTCGGATGTCTGCGAAATAGTTGGACATTTAAATCTTTTTCGAGCTTTTGAATGCGGGATGTAATATTCGATTGTGCGTAGTTTAAACGTTGAGCGGCTTGGTTAATGCTGCCGCAGTTCGCCACTTCTTGGAAAATACGTAAATCGCGAATGTTCACGTGAACTCCTCCTTGATATCTCACTTTGAGATATGTAATATCTTTAACAATCATTTTACACGATATGAAGAATATTGTTAAATAGAAAGTAAGTTGAACATATCCATTCGAGATAGGAGATAGATAAAATGCGTAACAGTATTTTTGTCGGAGCACTTTTAGCAATCATTGCTAGCGCTTCTTGGGGCGCGATGTTCCCCGTTGCGAACGACGCGTTTTTACACATTGACCCGTTTTATTTCACAATTATTCGTTATTTACCTGTTGCCCTCATTTTAAGCATTGCGCTTTGGATGGTGGAAGGAAAAGAAGCTTTCAAAACAGAAGGAAATGGATTCCGAATTTGGTTTTTCGGAACGATGGGCTTCACCGTCTATAATTTGTTCATTTTCTGGGGACAAAATATGCTTGGCGATTCAGGTGTCGTCCTCGCATCGATTATGGAATCTCTCGCACCGATCATTTCAGTATTAATCGTTTGGGGCTTATATAAACAACGCCCTCACGCTTTCACGATGTTTACAGTCGTCGGCGCATTCGTCGGTGTGTTGCTCGTCGTGACGAACGGTGACTTCTTATCATTGTTCGGACCAGGCCGTCTCATCCCGTTCATCATTTTATTAATCGCAGCGGGCGGTTGGGCATTTTATACGATTGGTGGAAGTGTGTTCCCTCGTTGGACAGTTCTCCGTTACTCAGCATTGAGCGTCTTGTACGGAACACTTACAGCGACAGTCGTTGTCATTCTTTCTAGCATCGTCGGTTGGGTAGATGTCCCGACGATTGCGGAAGTGTACACGGTTCGTTATCATATGTTATTCATGATTTTCATCCCAGGTTTACTCGCTTTAATTTTCTGGAACCAAGCGGTCGTCATTTTAAAACCGATCAATGCGATTTTATTCATTAACGTCGCACCGGTAACGACAATTATCATCCGCGTCCTACAAGGGTACACAGTAAGCTTTTACGAAATTGCAGGTGTGCTCATCGTATCTGCGATGATCATTGCGAATAACTTATATCAGCGTTCGTTATTGCAACATGAGAAAAGAAAGCGCGTCTCTTTAAAAAGTAAAACGCAAACGGCTTCTTCTCTTCAATAAAAAAACCCGTAACTTCGCGCCACACGAAGTTTACGGGTTTTTTTACAATATGCGATGGTCACGTTCATGACGGAGTAATTGTTGTTCGATCAATCGCGCTCCAGGGAACATTTCTTGCCCTTCATCGACGACGCGATGCGTTGGAACGATGAGCCACAATCCATTATGTAAAAGGGCACGTTTCACGGCTTGTACCGCTTCCGGCTTTTCAATAAAAGCGGCGACTTGTTGAATCGTTCGCGTTTCACCGTACGGGATGAGCATAATCGCTTCAAAAATATCCGCCTGAATATCTGTCAATTCAAATGCTGAAGCGAGCTCAAATTTCATTCTTTCTCCTGCAAAATAACTGAGCACTTGCTGTTCAGCTAATTGTAAAATCGCAGCGTTTTGAGAAATTTGCTTCACTCTCGGCATTTCAATCGGGGCGAGCCACGTAATTTTGCGCTCTAACGTTTGGACGACCCATGGACCAATCGGGGTTTCTATTATTTTTTCATACATCATCGTTCTCTCCTTTCCTTTACTATCGTATCATTTGACAGTTTTTGAAGAACTATTTCATATTTGTATTTACTTTCCTACTCTTTTCGTGCATGATAAAAGGACTATGAAATTGGGGGAGATTTGTTAATGAGAAAATTCTTTTTATTCGCACTCGTTTTCATCTTAACAGCGTGTCAATCTTCAGCATACAAGTCGATGATTGAAACAGGAGAAGAACAATTTACTGCTGGTGAATATGAAGTAGCGATGAAAATGTTTGAAAAAGCACTTTCTGAAAAAAATACAGATGAGGTGAAAGAATGGATGAGTTGGACGAAAGCGATGCTTGAAGGACAACAGTTAATCGAAGAAGAACGTTGGGAAGAAGCGCAACGGTTCTTTGAAGAACTGCAAAAGCGACCCGCAACCGTACTCAATCCGACCATCCACCAAAATATCGGAAAAAAAGAACGGCAACAAATTGCGCAAGCATTAGCAGAGCCTGACCTCGTCGCAGAAGCGCTCGCAATCGAAGACGATGGGAAACGGTTCGAACAAATCGAACATTTATTAACGAATGAAGCGAAGAACTTAAAAGCGGAACAGCTCGATTCATTGAAACGTGAACAACAAGCGATTTTAGACGAAGCACAACGTATGGCAGATGAAAAAACGAAAGAGACCGCAAACCAAAGACAAGCGACGATCGATCATATGGAAACGCAAGTGAACGGCCAAGCTTATATTAATCAAGTCGTCAGCGCGATTATTCAAGCGTTTGAAGATGGTTCACCTACTTTACAGCCGTATATGAACACGTTATCTCATTATTTAATGAACCCCGTGCTCAATGATTACGCAAAATATTACGCAAACGGCCAAATTTGTTATGGATGCGACATGGAAATTATTCCTGGTCAATATGATCCTTTAAAATTTATGCGATACGGCGATGTTTCACCTGCAGGAGACTATGTTTATGTCGAGTATTCAACGTATAGCGAATGGCACGGATACCACGAGTATCGCTTCCGTTATCAGTTAGACGGAAATCGTTGGAAAATCGCTGATATTAAAGGTATTAACTAAATGAAAACGCATGACACTGTCGAATGAGACAAGTCATGCGTTTTTTTAATCGTTTAACCACTGTTCTAACCGTTCGATTAATTCGTCTGATCCGACAGCGGAAGCCCCTTCTTGTTCAGGATGCGGATGGTACTTCAAAAAGGTTCCGTCGCCTGTTTCTAGCGTATACGGTTCTTCTGTTTCTCCAGGATAGACGCAAATGACATCTCGAACTGCATGATGCGTAAATTTCGTCTTGCCTTCCGCTCTTCTCACGTGTTTAATCATCCAATACTCACACATTTGACGCATCGGGTCCGTCTTACCTGTCTCGATATATAAATTGTGAAGCGGACGATATTTCACTTCGATAATGAAAGACGAGCGGTACATCCATTTTCCTTCATGCAATCGTTCTTCATCGATTCGAATATCTGGTTTCCGATGCGTTCCACCGCTGAAGAAATGACTACGCTCCTTTAATGCCTCTTTCTCATCATCTGCAATCATCTCATCATACGTCACACGTAGACGTCGGTCGCCTTTTATTAAAATAACATGCGCACCTTCTTGCAAGCCTTCCACTGTAACATAAATCGATAATTGTTCTTCCAAAGACTTCTCCAATGTGAAACCGAGATGTTCTAACAATTGAATCGTATGGAAGTACATATAATACTCATACAACAGTGCAGTCGGCTTTACGACAGATTGATACCCTCTTCTTCTTCTTTTTGTTTCAGAAGGACGGCGCATGAGCAATTCGTGAAATTGTTGATACGCTGCGTCTCGATGTAATCGAATCGTTCTCGGAATGGTCGCATCGACCGTGCGCCAAAAAGGAGAATGGATAAGTTGTTGTAAACGATGTAGAGAGCGTGTCACGTCCGTTAAATATCGAGTGAAACGTTCACTCTCTTCTTCCCACTGTGCATGTTCAATACGGTTCGTTTCATACGTTTTATCTGAGCGGATTATTTCTTTTGCTGACACTCGTTCGTTACGAGTGAGAATCCGTTTTCGCTCTTTTAATTGATTCACTTTCAATTCCATTCGTTCACTTCGTTCTTCACGATGGTGAACTTGTACGACTAACATGTCGTGCACAGCTTGCAGTTGAATGAACAGTTGACGCAACTGATATTTCACGTAACGATTCGCTTCATCATTGGGATCAATTTTAAATTTTCTATTGTAATAGCGCGGTTGCGGAGCGAGTTGAGCTTTCGGTAATTGCGCATAACGCGCACTGCGCGCATCTTGTTTTTTCGGTTGTTGCTCCAATACGTAATATCGAGTAAGCCTATGTTCACTGACACGTTCTATTTGATGAATCGTTTGAAAAAGAACATGTTGATTTTGTTCAAACCATTGAAGAAATGACCAATTTGTATGTTCACTTTTTGTTGACTTTGCCGCCCGACGACCCATTTTTCGAAAATTCAAATCCGTTACGAGCCCTTCGATTGATGATTCAATAAAGCGATTCATCTGTTCATATTGCTGTAAATTAAGCGTTTTCGGTCGGACGCGAAAAGTACCGTACCACCGCTTCGTCCCGTCATCTACTTCAAAAGAATAAGAGCCACACCGCCACGGATAACGTTCATTTCGAGCAGCTTCAAATAGTACTTCTTCCTCACCTTCCGCTATTTCAAACTGTCGCCATGCATCTTCTTTTCCTTTGCCGAGCATCCCCCACGTCACGTGAAGTTTTGTCACACTACTTTTCAATTGAAGCGACAATATGACTAACTCTTCGACTTCATAAACATACGCTCGATCGTCTCTTTTTTTATCACTCAATGCTGTGATTGGAATTTTTCGCTGACCCTTTCCTTCTAAAAGGACGAGCTCAAAAGGAAGTGGACTATTTTGCATAACCATATAACATCAGCTCTTTCGCTTTACTTTGAAGTCCCGCTTTCGTTTTTTCGAAAGTAGATATATTTTGAGCCGGTTCAGATTCCAAAAGTTCCATTAACAATCCTGAATAGTAATCGTCTCCTTCCACATATCCAACGAGCGGTTCGACGTAAGATGCTAAGCCGTTCACTTTTGGTAAAATACGTTGACTCACTTGTAAATCGAAAGCACGTGCCCTCGACAAAACCGGTCCTTTTTCTGCATGTGGAATGTTAGCTAAAAATTGTGCCATTCCTAAGACGATTCGGAATGATATCCCACGGTTTTCATCTTGTTCACTCATCAATTCGTGCATTAAATCTAACAATTGTAATTCTTCTTCTGACAATAAAGTTAACGGTTGTTGCACTTTCGTACTCCAATCGTTTCGATACCGTGACGTTGTCACGTCCATCGACGTACATGTCGGATGTTCACTTACTCGTTCAGCCAATAGTAACGCTTCTCGGAACGGTAATTTTTTCGGAACGATCATATTCGTTCGGTCGAGCAAACGGTCTGAAAACTCTTTCGTCGTCTCATCGAAGTTTACAGTTCCGACAAAAATGACATTCGAGCCGATATGAATACGTGACGGATGGGTCGCACATGGTTGATCTTCTATCGGCTGATACAATGTTAAATAACGATTTTCTTCTTCAATTTCCAATAGAGAAATAAACGGACTAAACCAATGCTCCACTTGAGATAAGTTCATCTCGTCAAAAATGACTAAATGGAGCTCTTCTGGATGACGCTCTGCTCGCATAAGTAAGCGTACAAGTCCTGTCTCGCTTTCATAATATTGCCCTGTCGTCGGATTGAAATAGCCGAGCACATCATTCGGTTCATGATACGAAGGGGAAATTGGAACGAGTAACAATTGTTCATCGTATACTAAGTTCAACGTTTCGCCATATAGTTTCGCCATTTGCGATTTCCCTGTTCCCGACATGCCTCCGAGTACCGTCAACAAATTTGTCTTCGCACTGACGTGAAAAGAAATGAGATCTTCTTCAGTCCAGTATAAACCACGTGTCATCGCATTATTTTGTAATTGTCGAATGAAGTCGAGCTCATCTTCACTCGTCGTTCCGAGTTGCATCGGAGTGTGACTATTTAAAGTTGCTCTATTTAACTTCTCTTCATTTTTAGATGAAAGAGGATTCTCGAATGTCGATACTTTTTGTTGACGTAAATCTTTTTTCTCGCGTTCAAATTGTTCTGTCAATTGCTCGTATTTCGACTGAGGGACGAAATAAAGTGCCTGATTAATACGCGCGTCAACCATCTGTTGAAATGTCTCTCCCATATCATCTACATACCAAATATTCGACTCCTCTTGCGGAATGTATGTTGTCGTATTAAAGGTATGATGGAAATTTGTTTGATATAAAGAACCGTCCGTATATATGTAAGTTGGCGGGGGACATAGATTCGGATATTCTCTCAACGTAATTGGCTTACGTTCTAACAATAGCTCTTCGAATTTTTCAGACCCTTCTCCTAATTTTAATTCCGGACCTGGTATCACCGTATAATGTTCAACAGGCTCACAATCTTCTACCATATACAATTCTGCAAAAATCATTTCCGAACGTTGATTTTCTGTTAAACGGAATACGATTAATTTATTTTCTAACCCTTCTCGAATTACTTTTAATTTATCTGTATGGGCGAGTCTATCAAAATCAAACCATTCATTGAACATATCTCTATTGTTATAACTAATCGTATTTCCTGTAATGACGCGATGATTATATTCAAAACAAGAGGATATTTCAGATGGAATCGGGGATAAACATTTAATATGAAATTGAATTTCGGTTTCATGCATATCTTTAAAATAAATCGGCTCTCGCTCTATCATGCTCGCCATATCTTCTGGCGTTGCTAAACGTCCGACATAAAATAATTGTTGGGATTGCTTTTCAATAGATGGATTAATCTTTTTTAATAGTTTCATAACGTAATTCACTCTCCAAGTAATAAATAATTGTGCGTACCATAGAAGGGAAAGATCCACTAACAAACCGCATTTTAATTGACTCTGCCTGCTTCTCGATGTCAAACATTTGTTTAGACGATAATCGATACTGGTCAACGAAATAGACCGCTTCCACGTCCGCTTTCTTCCACACATCATTTAATTGCGCATACGTGTCATATACGATAATTTGAGACGGATCCACATATGCCGCCCATTGCTCCTTCGAACGATTCGTCACGACATACAAATGATCGCGCTCAATTAAACGGATCGATGATTGTCGTAATTGCTCATTTAGTCGAGCCACTTCTTCTTGTAAATCGTCGTGTGCTTGTTCTACTTTTTTTAATGCTTCATAATTCGTCGTCAGTCTGTTCATTTCCTCTTCTTTTTTGTCCAATTGATCTTCTAATTGTAAAGCGCGCTCTGCTGACTCTTTTAATGAACGAATTGCTTCATACAGTTCTTTCCGAGACTCGACATGTTCCGCTAAAGCAATCGTTGTAAGATCGGTTAACAATAAACGATAAAAAGCTTCTTGATTGGCATCATCCTCTGCTAATAACTCGTCATAATGATTGTAAAATGCGCGAATATATTGCCCGTCTCCTGGAGAATGTGCAGTTTCGAACAGTTCTGTCAATGTGAGTGACTCTTCCTCTTGTTGTTCATTTTCTTGCAACATGTAAAACTTGTAAAAACTATCTACTTTTTTCTTCAATTGTTCATCGTTAATATTCGATACCATTTGTAATAAATCTGTCTGTTTCATTTCAATAATATTTTCTAACGGTGGACGCTTCGCCTTCATATTCGCCGCGATTTGATCACGCTTCTCTTCAAACAGTTCTGGATACTTCATAAAAAACAAAATAAGTTTCTCATCATCTTGCATATCGTCATCCATTTCTAATTTCGTGAAAAACTCTTCTAATGTTAATTCTTCGTATTTATTTAATTCTAGTTGTACCAACTTTTCTAAAAATTCATAAGAACTTTTCATATGGCGAATTTGATCACGCGCTACTTTACGGATGATCGGTTCAGGAGCCTTTATATATTTATTTTTAGAAAATCCAGGAATTTTACCCCCTGTTAACCAAATTAAATTAACTAATCCTTCTTTCCTCAAACAAGGATACAAGTAGTCCTTTAAAAATTCCTGTGCTAATTTTTCATTTCTCATTTGTTGTTCCATATTTATTCACTCCTTTTTAATAGTATATCGAATAGATAATACATAATGATGTACTCAATCTTTTGACCTATTTATTGTAACACGTCAGACACAAAAAAATCGCAAATTCCCATTTATTCACTAAAATGAGGAATTTGCGACTTTTTTTATTCAATGCGAGCTGTTCGCCCTCGCATTAGCCAATTTTTTAGCCAATGCAGAGCTTTTCAAAACGGGCTCTTCACTTTATTTTTACGAATGTCAGTCAACGCTTGCGAAGATGCGGTCGCATTGCGTTTTGCACGGTCATACAACACTTCTTGGCTATTGATCACTTGCTCTCCTGCTTTGCGTGGAACGTAATGATATGTGCCATCTGCCGCTTGCTCGCGCGCTTTTACGTTGTCTGACCAAATGAGGTCGAGCCATCCGATAATGCGGTCGCGTAAGTGCGGTTTTAAAATTGGGAACAAAATTTCAACACGACGGTCCATGTTGCGTGTCATCATATCCGCTGAAGATAAATACACTTTTTCATCTCCGTTGTTATGGAAGTAGAAAATGCGCGTATGTTCGAGGAAACGACCGACGATACTGCGAACGGTAATGTTTTCACTAATGCCTGGAATGCCTGGACGCAAGCAACAAATTCCTCGCACAATCAAATCAATTTTCACTCCTGCGCGTGATGCTTCGTACATTTTCATAATGAGCGCCTTGTCGGACAGTGAGTTCATTTTTGCTATGATATGTCCATTGCCATGCTTTTTATGATGTTCCATCTCTTTTTCCATCAGTTCGATAAACTTTTTACGAATATCGACCGGTGAAACGATTAAATGATTGTATTTCGGCTTTTTCATATAGCCGCTTAAATGGTTGAAGAAGTTCGTCGCATCTTCCCCGATTTCTTCATTCGTTGTAATAAGTCCGAGATCCGTGTAAATACGTGCTGTTGCGTCGTTATAGTTCCCCGTTCCAAGATGAACGAAGCGCTCAATTTTATTGTTGCGACGACGAACGATCAACGAAATTTTACTATGCGTCTTTAAATAAATAATGCCGTAAATGACGTGACAACCTGCTTTTTCAAGTTCGCGTGCCCATTGGACGTTATTTTCTTCGTCAAAGCGCGCCTTTAACTCAAGCAATACCGTCACTTGTTTGCCGTTTTCTGCTGCGCGTTTCAAACTTTTAATAATCGGTGAATTTCCGCTAACACGGTAAAGTGTTTGTTTAATCGCTAATACGTCAGGATGTTCTGCTGCACGTGCGATCAATTCGACGACCGGATCGAATGATTCATACGGATGGTGAAGTAACAAGTCTTCTTCAAGCGCTGCATCGAGCACGTTTTGGCCCGCTACTAAATCTTGTGGCACTTGCGGTGGGTGCGGTGCGTCTGCCAATGTCGGATGCGTCTCTTTTAACGCGCCGTAAAACGAGAATAAAAATGTTAAATCGAGTGGCGCTTCATAAAAATACGTATGTTTACGCTCAACTTCTAATTTCTCAATTAAGAAGTTGACGATCGTATCATTTTTATTATCTCCTTGAATTTCAAGACGAACCGCAGCACCCCATTGACGTTTGCGCAATTCTTGTTCAATTTCCGCAAGTAAGTCTTGGGCCCCTTCTTCATGAATCGTCAAGTCTGCATTACGTGTAATACGGAAAGCGGTGACAGACGTTACTTGGAAACCTTTAAACAATTTATGAATGAAATAACTAAGAATATCTTCTAACAAAACGAAAACGCGCTTCGTTTCCGTCTCATCTTCTGCTGGAATTTCGATGTAACGTTTCAATACAGAAGGAACTTGGACGATCGATAACTTCTCATCATCTGTCGCATCTCCTTGTTTTTTAGACGGTTTGTTTCCAACTGTAATCGCTAAGTTTAACGATTTATTTAACAATTTCGGAAACGGACGATGCGCATCGATGACCATCGGCGTGAGCACAGGGAAAATATGTTCATCGAAATGTTTTTCTAAATAGCGCACATCTTCCTTTTCAAGCTCCTCCATTTTCAAAACGTGAATGTTGTAATCTTTCAACTTCGGCACTAAAGATAAGTACGTATCGTTTTGAATTTCGACATGTTTATGTAACACGTCTGAGATCGCATTCAACTGTGCTCGTGGTGTCATTCCTGCTTTGTTTTCTGGAATGTTGTATCCCGCATGAATTTGGTCGAATAAACTCGCTACACGCACCATGAAAAACTCATCTAAGTTCGATTCATAGATTGCCAAAAACTTCAAACGTTCTAAAAAGGCATTGCGTTCATCCATCGCTTCTTCCAATACGCGCAAGTTAAAATTTAACCAGCTAATTTCGCGATTGTTGTAATAAAGCGTGTTATTTAAGTCAACCTCTTCTTCCACTTTTACAAGTTCTTGTTTCTCATTCGTTAATTGTGTCGTTTCCACGTCATCGCTCTCCTTTATTTAAAATTCAAATTATTCCCTATTCTTTAGTATAACAATATAGTATCAAAGAATCTGTTGAATTTCTGTGAAA
>JASLHQ010000126.1 GCA_030152265.1 Savagea sp. | reverse complement strand
TGGTTGAAACCAAATCGTACGTATTGCATTCGATAACATAATATCTTCCTCCTTTCTTTTCTAATACCTCATTATCATCTCATACAAACATTTGCACTGTAAACAAATAATTGGAATTTTCATAAGGAAGCCTCTGCTGCTCTAAAAGAAGAAAAATATGATATATTAAAGAGCGCAAGATGAATTGACAGGCATGGGAGGATTTTTGTGAACAATATTATGAAAGGGATTTTACTGATGATTATTTCGTCCATCGGTTTCGCTGCGATGACGGTGTTCGTGAAATTGTCAGGAGAATTACCTTCGATTCAAAAAACATTTTTCCGAAATTTAATTTCGGCGATCATCGCTTTTTTCTTCGTGATGTATCATAAAGAGTCACTGTTCGGAAAGCGTGAAAACCAAGTCGTTTTACTATGGCGTTCGATTTTCGGGACATTAGGCATCATCTTTTTATTTTATGCGATCGATCATTTAGTATTGTCCGATGCGGATATGTTAAATAAATTAAGTCCGTTTTTAGTCATTATTTTTTCAGCGATCTTTTTAAAGGAAACGGTACAACGATTCCAAATCGTGACGATTGTCGTCGCGTTTATCGGAATGTTGTTCATCATTAAGCCGTCCTTTTCCGTCGACTTTATGCCGTATCTCGTAGGCGTCTTATCGGCTGTGTTCGCAGCGGCAGCATATACGTTGTTGCGCGTGCTCGGGAATCGGGAGAAGTTTTACACCGTCGTCTTTTACTTTTCATTTTTCTCGACGGTCGTCTTATTGCCGTTTCTCCTCATTTTTTATGAGCCGATGACGACGCAACAACTCGTCTATTTATTGCTGGCGGGTGTGTTTGCGACGGTCGGTCAGTTCGGCATTACACTCGCGTACAAATACGCGCCTGCTCGTGACATTTCAATATTTTCTTATTCAACAGTGCTCTTTACGACGATCATGAGCTTCATGATTTTCGGACAAGGGCCAGACATTTACAGCATCATCGGATATGTCATTATTTTAAGCGCGATGACGTACATGTTTTTACAAGGGCGGAAAGCGACAGCATAAACGGAGGAAGGCGATATTCGTCTCCTTCGTTTTTTTATTTTAAATGAATTATTAACGCATTTAAAAATCGAAATGTACACCTTTATGTCGTTAGTTTGTAGTACGATCAATGAGTCGGAAGGAGAGGGATTCAGTGGCAAAAAATACGACGAAAGACATTCAACAACAACTCGTTACAATTGGTGAAACATTAGGGTTTCGAGCGCAGGAAGAATTTACATTTGAACGACAACAAGGATACGCTCCACGCTATGATGTCGTTTGGTTGCTTGACGTTCAAAAATTAAACGTAGCTCATTTACCAGGTGTTATGTTATTGGACGAACGGTGGTTACCTTTTGCAGCTTTTGAAATAGAAGGTTCGACGACATCTTCGAAAAACCAAGTCGGCAATGTCGGAAATTTATTAATGGCACCGACGCAATATCGTTTTATCGTTGTCGCGAACGAACAGGCGACGACGGAACGGGATACGTATCGTAGAGGGGTGAAAATTGTCCGCACGATGCAAGAGCTTTTCGGAAATCATGAATTGTTCTTTTTAGATGCGTCGATGTTACATACGTTGGAACATTTAGAAGAGACGACCATCGTTTTAGCACCTGAAAGAGCCGCACGTTTGAAAGGGTCTGGAGGAGAAAAACAGTCACTTCAAATCGCAAAGCGTTTATATCCTTTATTAGTAAAAACGAAATTAGCGCTCCATCAAGATTACACGTCGGATTATTACAAAATTCATTATGAACAGAAAACCGAACGTCCGAAAGAATACACGTACGAACCATCCCCATTGGAGCGTCGTCCGTTGAGAGGGGTGACGAGTTATTATTATTGCTCTAAAATCGACTGGTCAGCAGGCTTTGAAATAGAAGGAGGTTTCGTACAATTTTTGCGACAACTTGCGGAAAATTTAGGGCCGGATGTAACGTTGTATCCGAGACTAGCACATCTTTTGAAATATCCGAACGTGACATCCATTTATTATCCGCTATTAGGAATCGAAATCGAAACTGGACAAAACAAACATGCGATTGGGGGATTAATGAACGCAGGACGTTTGCATCAATTCGGATGGATCGTAGCAGATGAAAGCTTCCGCAACGCAGTAGAAACGTACCAAACACATTTCGGCTTACAAAATACTTATTTTCTACCTACACAGCTTTTGAAAGGGGAGAGGGAACGATGAAAGTGGCACTCGTTCAACCGTACGGTGATAACTACACGTACTCATTAGATGAATTAGAAGAGAAATTACAACATTTTTTAGCGAAACAACCGACAGTCGATTTAATCGTTTTTCCAGAAGCGTACGAATATATCGAACATGAAAAATTAAGTCCGTGGGATGCTGTGCGGGCATTAGGCGATAAGTTTCAAACGGCCGTCATCGTCGGCTATTCACTCGATATCGGAACGGAAGAAGCATACTATTACAATCCGAATGCAGACGAAGCTCAATATGAAACGAATTTTTCTTTCTATATTAAACATGCGACAGCGCATCGGGTAATGTTTGAAGAAGCGTTGAGCGAAGAAAATATCGCGACAATTTACGCTCCCGTTTATTTAAAAGGGAAACATATTCAATTTTCGATTTGTCACGATATGTATTATCCACTCATTATGGAACGTTTCGATCAAGAAGGGATGGACATTTATATTAATTTGACTGGTGGCAATGTCAAAATGTCAAAATGGGGAGCAATTTTGAAAGGTCGTTCATTGGAGTTTTCAGGACCTGTTTTATGTACGATGGGCAATCGAACATCGATGCGTCAAGCGTCAGAGCGTCTCATGTACCGAGACGGAAAACGCATTGCTCCGATGACAAGTAGCAGCGCCGGAAAAAGTACGCACGCTTTTTCAATTTTTGATCTAGAAAGTACAGACGAGCTGGAAGAAACTCCACACTATTATAGTGACAAAGTGTATACAGCATTTACTGTCGGAGAACAAGGAGCACATATTCATTTGAAAGAGGGGCAAGCGATTCCAAATCGAGCAGTTGAAGCGACAAGTGAACAATCGTTTCGCATGGATGTGGAAGAAGGGACAGTACATATTCATATCGGCGGTGAAGAGCAGTTGAAAGATCGGGTATACGTTTTCGAAGAACCGCGCTTTACAGGAGATCACGAGCTGTTCATTTATTTTTGTGATGCGTCGCTTTCTTACGAAGATGCAATCAGTTTAGCGAAATTGCGTGCGATTGAAAATCGGATTGCGGTAGTGATTGATACACCGCACTATCGCATCGGAGCGAAGACGAATCGTTATAAAGACGTACAATTGTTTGAACGTCCAACGATCGGATTCGATTTACAACATATGTACGGATTTGATAGCGTATATGAAAAAAATCCGACTTCTAAAAACGGGTTGAATGTGAAATATCGTGATTTATACGAGGCACTCATTTACGAATAACAAAAAGGATGGAGCCGTCTTTATGACGAATCCATCCTTATTTTCGTTATGCTTCTACTGCTGCATCTTTATTTTTCTTTTTTACCATCGCATTCCACGCTTCAATCATTAAGAACACGCAGAGAACGAGAAGTAAAAAGGCTGCGATCGCTAAGAAATAGTTCGGTTTGTCGCCGAGGAATAAGTTTTCATAAACGAGCACACCGAGAGCCGATAATGTAATGATAAACATGAAAATCATCGGCAAAATCGTAAACCATGCATTGACGCCTTTGCTGACGAGCCATGCGCTCACCGCAAGAAGTGCGACCGCTCCGAGCATTTGGTTCGCTGATCCGAAAAGTGGCCACACTTTGTTCCACGTACCTGATAAAGCGAGTGCCGCCGCTCCTGCGACGATTGTGATCGTTGCGATATGATGATTCGAGAAGAGACGTGATTTGCCATCTGCGAATTCTTGTACCGCATATTTTCCGAGACGTGTTGCAGAGTCTAATGTCGTCATTAAGAAAGCAGAAGCGGTTAAAGCGACGAATGTCGTTCCGACAGCTTCAGGTAAACCGAATGAACTCATTAAATAACCGAGACCTGCTGAGAAAATCGGAATCGGACCCCCGAGTTCGTTCAAACGGTAGACGAATTCTGACTGCGTTAAAAATGCGATAGAACCGATCGCAATGACCGCTAAAAATCCTTCGATTAACATTCCACCATATGTGATAAAGCGTCCATTTTTCTCATTGTCGAGCTGTTTTGCTGTCGTTCCAGAAGATACGAGCGAGTGGAATCCTGATACGGCACCACAAGCGATCGTAATGAATAAAATCGGGAATAAATAACCGAGTGTATCGTTATGGAAACCGGTATACCCTGCCATTTTAATGACAGGATTTGCGACGATAATTCCGAGTGTCGCTCCGATCATCATACCGTAAAGTAAAAATGAGTTTAAGTAATCACGTGGTTGTAACAATAACCAAACTGGTAATACTGATGCGATGTACGCATAAACGAGTAAAATAACGACCCATGCTGTCCCGCTCAATGAGAGTGGGAATAAGTTTCCGAGCCATACCGAAACGAGCATGAGCACGACACCTAAAATACTCGCCGTCACGAAATTCATACGAATTTGGTTGACGAGTAGACCGAAGATGATCGCCACTCCGATAAAGAGTAACGAAGATGTCGCCGCTTGTGGCACGTTGACGAACGTATCACGCACGAGAATGATAAATACTCCGACGATCAACATTAATGTCGCAATCGAGAACGATAAAAACAACGTTTGTCCGCGTTTTCCGATGTACTCTCGAATAATTGTCCCAATCGATTGAGCGTTATGACGAATCGACGCTTGAAGGGACGTATAATCGTGTACCCCTCCGATGAAAATACTTCCGATGACGATCCAAATAACGGCTGGAATCCAACCGAATACGGCGGCTGAAACAGGTCCGACAATCGGTCCACCTCCTGCGATTGTTGCGAAGTGGTGACCGAATAAAACAGGCTTGCGCGCTGCGACGTAATCGACACCGTCTGCCATTTCAACAGCAGGTGTTTTACGGTTCGGATCGATGCCGAGCTTTTTGTCTAAATATTTTCCGTATGTAAAATAAGCGATAATGAAAATGATGCCAACGATGGCAAGTAAAGTGACTAAATTCATAATGACTCACGCTCCCTTTCAAATATTTGTTGAATGCTTTTGGTGAACATTTCTCCCTTTTTATGCACCCATATCCGTTCGGTGTGCGGATTGACGACGATGATGTAATATTCAATCCATCCGTGCAATCCGAATTTCAGAAATTTCAGTTTTCGATACTTTTTCACCTCCTTTGCCACATCTTCGGTTAAGTCTTCTTCCGTCACGATGATGCCGTAAACGACGGTCGACATATGTTCTTCATGCGCATCGATATGTTGTTCATATTGGCGTTCGAGCATTTGTTTAAAGTCCTGCACTTGGGGGAGAGTAGGCGCGGACTCGCAAACCGTCGTAAAAGCGAGCTCTTGATTTTCGATGCCGTACACTTTAATTTTTTTCGATAACATGTATCGTTCATCCCGGCGATGATGCACCGCATAAAAGGCGATCGGCCAACCATCGATTTGCTGGTCGCGATAGACGTCGAAATAACGCGTATATTGATTTGTCAAATCGTTGACAAAAGTAGACAATGCTCGCATGTAAACCCTCCTTAAAAACGTACTAAACCTTCTACTTGAAGGGAGAGAAATGGTTTGAAGCCGCGCAATTGTAAAATGACCGTCTCCTCTTTGAAATCAAGCCCTTTATCGATATAAATCGGAATGACGTAATCACTCAATTTATAAAAATTTTCTTCGTTTTCTGGAATTTCGAATTTCTTTTGCACTTCCGCATTCGGTACACAACAACCATTTAATTCTAATCGCTGAATCGTTAACGCATCTTTCGTTTTTAACCAAGCTTCTGTCTTTTCATCTAACTGAACTTGAAACATATCTCCACCCCCTTTATGTAAGATTAATCAAATTTATTAAAATAATCTGAAAACTTTCGACTGAAATAATGATACAGGAACTTATTTTCAAAAGTCAACACCTAAATGATTGGAAATGAAACGTTTACGTAATAAAAGGACGAAAGCAACATTATTTGAAAATGGGAATATAAATGGAAGAGATTGAAAAAAAGTTCGTCTGCTACGTTGTCATTAAAAAGTAAATATAGTAAATTAGGGTGAATAGAGAAATCGGTTAAAAAGGAGGAAAGAAAGAGAAAGTGACAAATTTATTTTTGGAATTTCGTAAAAAACGTTTTCCCCATCGAGTACTAAATGGTTTTAACGGTCGTCGAGGAGCGTCTTTTGTCGTTACATTTAAAGGGATATTCACAGAAAAAGAGAAACGGGAAGTGCACGAGCATTATGAGCGCTTGTCGGAAAATTTAAAAGTATATCCGTCAGTAACAGTTCAGAAAGAAGGCTTTAACAATGGATTCGGTGGTTTGTATGATGCGGAACACCACCATATTACGATGCATTATGATCATTATTGTGCGTCTACGTTAGCGCATGAGATGCGACATGCTTTTCAACATATTTATTATCGTACCGAGTTTTATTTAACTGAATTTTCGACGGCCGAGGAATATTTAGCGGCGTTTAATGAGCGAGATGCAAGGAAGTATGCGCGAGATTATTGCGAAGCGATCGGGTTACAGGAAGAGTATCGTTTTTGGCAAGAGATGGAGCGCTTATATGAGAAAGTCATTCGTGGAGAAATGCGTCCAGAAGAAGTAAATTTAGATCGTACATATTTCATCAATCATCCAGTCGAGGCACAAATTGTTGAAGATTTCTCTGAACCTGTTGCCAAGTCGCAGTTTATTACATTTAATAAAGTGATGGACTATGTCGCTATACTGTTAGTCATCGGCGTCGTCACTTTTTATTTGTATGACTGGATTGGAAGTATGGAGAAGGCAGAGTCTGTCGAAGCGGAAACGCCTGCTGCCACTTACATATTAACCGAAAGTCAAACGAAGCTTTTAACCGAAGCAGATGTG
Source organism: Savagea sp. (assembly GCA_030152265.1). Lineage (GTDB taxonomy): Bacteria > Bacillota > Bacilli > Bacillales_A > Planococcaceae > Savagea. The sequence goes on along the minus strand of JASLHQ010000126.1, from coordinate 6,557 downwards.
GAAGGGTTGACGAAAGAACAGTTGCGTATCGCGCGCAATGAAATTTATGCGCGACATGGGATGCCATTCGGTACGGATGATTTAAAACGATATTTCGAGGCGCAACCATGGTACGCTGTGAATCCAAATTATCATGACGGCTTATTAACAGAATTAGAACATAAAAATGTTTACTTTATTTTACAAAAAGAACGTTAAACATCCTACCTCATACGATTCTCGCTTGAGGTAGGATGTTTTTATTTCGCTTCATGTTGTTTCCATAAAGTTGTGCGCAACTCGATGATTGGTTGTGTAATCATGCGGACCGGTTGGCTCGATAATACGAGAACGAGTGCAGCGGCAATGAGTGCAAGGGCGAATAAGTCAATCGTCGCATCGACTGTGAAGAAGTCGTTTGCGCGCGCATATTGAATGAAAAACCCGTGCAATAAATAGACGTACAACGTTCGCTCCCCGAGCACTGTTCCACGCCATTCTCGTGTCGGGATGAGCGCGAGGACGCTGGCGGTCATAATCGTCGCGACACCATACACGACGAGTCGCCATAACGCGCCGGTTTCGGAAGCACCGAGCGTTTCATACGACTTTGACGCAAGCAACCAGCCTGTATCAATACTCGGTCCGTAATAGACGAAGAGGAAAGAAGCGATCAATATGAGCACCGCTCCGAAACGTACAACAGAGCGTTGCAGCTTTTCTAAATGTTCTTTCGTTAAAAAATACCCAGCTAAAAAGAACGGGAAAAAGACGAAAGTGCGGGATAAACTGAACGCATGTCCGATATCGGCATTGTATCCGACGACGAGCCCGATGACGACTGCGATCGGTAAACCGACATAAGCTGGAAAGCGGCGGAACACGGTCAACAGTAAATGCCAGCTGAATAAGCTAAGTAAAAACCAGAGCGACCAGTGCGGCACGAACATATTATCAGTCGTCCAGTTATTTTTCCCAATCCAAAAATAGTAGCCAGTGTAGGCGATTTGGAAAATGAGATAAGGGACGATCAATTGTTTGAATAATTTCCACACGTCGCGCAATGAATGCATTCCTTTTGCAAAAAATCCCGATAATAAAATAAAAGCAGGCATATGAAATGTATAAATCCATGTATAAATTGCAGAGATGCCTGTCGTTTTTGATGTAAATGGTTGAATTAAATGCCCGAAGACGACGAGAAAAATGAATAACACTTTCGCGTTGTCGATATAGGCGTAACGTTTTGTCGTCATGAAAATCACCCTTTATAACTGATTACTTCTTAGTTACCCTCTGTTTGCTCGGTTACACATTACAATTGCGTAACAAAAAAACCCTCACCGTAGAAGGTAAGGGTTGGCATGGACACTATGGGCGCTGTTCGCTCTGTTCGTAAACGTTTAAAAGACGTTGTTTTAACTCGCCTTCCATACGCGCGATTTCAATTTCGACTTCTTGACGTTTCGCGCGACCTTCTTGCTGGATCGTAAGCGTTTCTTCAATCGTCGTAATTAAGTTTTCTTGCGTCTGTTTCAATGTTTCAATTTCGACTAAACCACGTTCGTTTTCACGCGCGGTTTCAATCGTATTTTGTTTCAACATTTCAGAGTTTTTCAACAGTAAGTCGTTCGTCGTTTTCGTGACGAGTTTTTGAGATTCAACCGCTTGTTGTTGACGATTCAACGTAAGCGCGATCGCAATTTGATTTTTCCAAAGCGGAATCGCCGTCATAATAGAAGATTGAATTTTTTCTGCAAGCGTTTGGTTCGTCTGTTGAATCATGCGAATTTGTGGCGCACTTTGAATCGTAATTTGACGTGACAGTTGCAAATCGTGCAAACGTTTTTCGAGACGGTCGACGTATTGAAGCATGTCGTTCATCTCTTGAACGTCCATTTGGTCTTGTGACGCTTCCGCTTTCGCGCGGAGTTGTGGAATGACTTCGTTCATAATTTCATCGCGTTTTAATTCCGCTGCTGCGATGTAAATGTTGAGCGCTTGGAAGTATGATTTATTTTGTTCATACAGTTGATCTAAGTTTTGAACATCTTTCAATAGTCCCGCTTTATTATGTTCTAACTGCACGCTAATTTTATCGATTTGTGTGCCGAGTTTTTGATACTTCGACATCATTTCGTTAATGGAGCCTTTTGCTTTGCTGAACATTTTGCCGAAAAAGCCTTTTTTCTGTGGGGCTAATTCTTCTGGGTCGAGCGTTGATAATTTGCCCATTAATTCATTTTAGACGTCACCAATCGGTCCGATGTCATTCGCTTGGACGTGATTGAGCATCGAGTTTGAGAATCGTGTCAATTCATTTTGAGCGTTCGCTCCGTACGTGATGATCGCTTCGTTATTGCCGACCGGAATTTGTGCTGCAATTTGTTGTGCTTTTTTCTGTTCTTCTTCGGTTAAGCGTTCGAGCATCGTCGTTGGACGTTCTTCAATTACTTCAGGCACATGTGGCTGTGCTGGTTGTGGATCGAGCTCAAATGGATTTTCTAATAAGTCATCTAATGATTTTGGTTCGTTTTGATTTGTCATTTTGCATCCTCCTCAGGCGGTTTCGGTAAGTGTTGTTGGTGTGCGACGTCGATATAATCGAGTTCGATTTTTAGTTTTTCGACGTCGGTTGCGACCGCACGTTTTAAATCTGATTCGAGCAATTCTTTCACCGTCGTCAATTTTTCTTTCGTCGTAATGAGTGCATGTTTAATCTCAGAATCTTGCAACGGTTGGTTCGAAAGCATCGTATATTTAGACGTAATATCGACCGCAGATTCTAAATGAGCATAGAAGAAGTTGTCGACATAATAAAACTTGCGCGGATTTTTTTCTACAATTTGAATGATGCGTTTGGCGAGTTGGTTTAACTCATGGAGCTGTCGAAATGAATGGACATTGCGCACTTGCGCGTAGCTCGTATTTAACTCACGCAATTTCGCACGCGCTTGGTCGAGCTGGTCGACGATCGCGCGATATTCTCCACGAGAAAGGCCGAATCGCTTCGCAGTACGTGAAATTTGAACTTGTTTCGAAACGAATAACGTTCCCGCATAAGCTCCGATCATAGCCCCTGTCGCACCGAAAAAGCCGACGCTCGTATTGAGTAATAAATAAAACCAAGCGGTTAAACTGATCGGCAAGGCGAACAAATGCCGTACGAAAAAATTTTTAATTCGGTTCATCATAAATGGCCTCCTCTAGAAAACTTCTAACTCTACTACGTAAGAGAGGGCTAAAAGGTTCCATTGTTACTACGTATTATACATGAAACAATTGAAAAAATCGGCTTTTCGCATTGCGATAAGCACGAAAAACACACGATATTTTAAAATATGCTAAACTATTGGTAAATGAGATAGAAAGGAGACGGTACGATTGTTTGAAATCATCTATATGAAAGCGGACTATGAGCCGTGGTGGATGTTTGACGATTGGGAAGATTGGGTGGAGTCAAAGCAGGCGTATCGTTCTTTAGAAGAAGCGACTGCACATTTTCAACAAATTATTGAAGAGTGGCGACAAAAACATGAATTTTTTGAAGTGAGAAAAGGGTGCTTTGCAGCGTTTTGGACGAAAGAAGAACAGTGCTTCTGTGACCATTGTGACGATGATTTACAGCTTTTTCACGGGTTCATTTTAATGCATGAAGGTAAACCGATTGTAAAGGAATGTTAATATTCAAATGATTCCGGAAATAGTTTGACAATTTAATCTGTTATGGTATAGTAAAGGCAATAGGGACAGGAACTTGATACATTTTCACCGAAATTGACGTATTCACATATTACAAAAAGTGATCGGCTTTAGCGGTACTTTTTGTAATATGTGAATTTTTCTTTTTTGCGACAAGTTCATGTATTTATTAGTAAAATTTTGGAGGTTTGTTCACATGAAACAAGGTAAAGTAAAATGGTTTAACTCAGAAAAAGGTTTCGGATTTATCGCAGTTGAAGGCGAAGACGACGTATTCGTACACTTCTCAGCAATCCAAGGCGAAGGTTTCAAAACTTTAGAAGACGACCAAGAGGTTGAATTCGAAGTTGTTGAAGGCGAGCGCGGATTACAAGCAGCAAACGTTGTAAAATTATAATATTTGCGAATTCAACATCTCCCATCTATGAAAATAGATGGGAGATGTTTTTTTATTTCTTCTCTTTTCTTTTCATGGTACGATTGTAGGAAAGGAGCGATCAATATGGAACAACGTGAACAGACAGAACAAAAAGAGCAAGTGTTTTTATGCGAAGATTGCGGCTACCCACATCGTGGGACAGAGCCACCGATTTACTGTGTGAAGTGTGAAAGCGATGCACCAGAAGACGCTTGTTGGACGGGGGCATGACGATGGAGTTTCGATCGCTTACGAGCGAAGACATACGAGCGATTTTACACATTCAAGAAGAAGCCTTGCGCGTCGTAGAGCGAGAAGGGCAATTGCAACCGTTAAGTGAAGCGGAGTATCGCTTTATGTTAGATGAAGGGCGAGGCTTTATGTTAGGGGCGTTTGCAGAAGATAATCTCGTCGCTTTTCGCGCTTTATTGCATCCTGAAGTCGATGATACACATCTCGGTCAATACATCCGCTTGCCTGAAGAAGTGTGGCAACATGTGTATTATAGTGAGATTACGATCGTTCATCCCGACGCGCGCGGTTTTGGTTTGCAGAAGCGTTTAGGCGAACGAATTATGTTGCTTTGTGAAGCGGAACATATCGCCGCGACTGTCGCACCTGACAACATACCGAGTCTTGTCGATAAATTCCATCTCGGGTTTCATATGTATGCGTTAGAACGTGTTTATGGTGAACATTGGCGCTACGTATTTCGCCGCGATCGAACGCCTTTCACTTTTTCAGAACGATGTACGGTCGAAAAAGAAGATGAAGAAAAGCAAAGGCAACTATTCGCGGACGGTTGGGTCGGTACGTCTTACAACCGTTCAACGAATGAACTGTGTTTAGAAAGGTAGCGTGCGACATGTCGAACATATTAAAGTTTTTAATCGTATTTGGAGGAGCGTTAGGGATCGTGCTCATCTTTATGATGTTGCGTTCGCCTGCGACGATGCTTATCGCAACGAGCGCTCCGATTGTTGCGTTCATCTGTTTTTACTTTTGGACGAATGGCAATCCGACGAACAAACAAAAATAACAGCGAACGTCGCTGTTATTTTTTTGTGCGAAAAGTCGCGGTATAATAGGCGAGCATATCGCCCGATTCATTATACAATTCTCCTTTTAGAAGGGCAGTACTTCGCATTTCTTTAATGATGCTTGCTTTTGCGATAATCGTGTCTTCGATAGCAGGTTTTAAAAAGTTGCTCACCATTTGAATCGTCGTTGCATCGTTTGCACCGCGCGCCAAGACGAGCATGCCCATCGCCGTGTCCATAATCGACATGTAAACGCCACCGTGAACCGTTTGTTGTGTGTTGTTCAGTTGTTGGCGGTACGGCAAACGAATGACAGCTTCTTCCGGTGTGCAACTGACATATTCAAATCCGAAAAAATTCCAATATTCACTCGTCGTAAAACGTTCGATAATATTTTGTTCTGTCATACGATCGCCTCCTTCATACGTGCAATGAGTCGTTCGCTCGTATTTTCGATAATGAGCTGCGAACGTTCTTTTGCTGATAAGAAGCCGTTCTCTTCCATCGTTATGAGAAATTGAATGAGCCCGTCATAAAATCCGTCGGTATTTAATAGGCCGATCGGTTTTTCATGCAAGCCAATTTTTGCCCATGTGACGACTTCGAACCATTCTTCCATCGTACCTGGTCCTCCCGGCATTGCGATGAAGCCATCCGCCAGGTCAATCATTTGTTGTTTGCGTTCATGCATCGAGCTCGTTTCGATCACTTTCGTAATATGATGCGCGGTAATTTCACGTGCGATGAGCACTTCAGGCATGACGCCGATCACTTCTCCCCCTGATGCCATCACCGCATTGGCGATTTCTCCCATTAATCCGACGGTTGCTCCGCCGTAGACGAGCCCGAGCTTTTCTTTTGCTAAAGTCGTGCCGAGCGTTTTCGCTTCTCGTTTAAAAATCGGTTTCGCTCCATCGCGAGAACCACAATAGACTGCTATTCTTTTCATATTCATTCTCCTATTCTTCCGCATGTAGTACGAGGTCGCTAAAATATAACTGACAAACCGTATCGATTGAAACGGCCTCGTCGAAAGGAAAGAAGCGACTATACACTTCCGTCCATAACGGAATGTCGTCGAGTTCATCCGATTCAAAAATATCGAGCAATGCGACGACTTCCCATTGCACATTTTCCCCAAAGGCATTCGGATAAGCGTCTTCTCGTAATTTTTGTGCGAGTTCGTGAAAAATTTCTTCATGCGTATTTCCGTGACACTTTCCGATGACGATACTGTGCTCATACGTATGAGCCGTTCGGTCTGCCGGTTGACGTTTCGACATTTTTAACACGCTATATGACTGTTTCATCAGCATGCTCCATATGAGAAAAAGTGAGTTGATACGTCAAGCCCGTTAAAAAAGGCAATAAGCCGAATGTGAATAAAATGCCATTCATCGGAAGAAGTGGCGTGAGTA
>JASLHQ010000100.1 GCA_030152265.1 Savagea sp. | reverse complement strand
ATTAATACAGTTAAAGGAGAGGTGCTCACATGGCAGCAAATAAAAAAACGCAATTTGACCCAGTTCAAACATTGCAAGAAGTTGAAGACAAATTTGAAATGCTTCAAATTTTAAACGAAAAAGGGGAGATCGTTAACGAGGATTTAATGCCGGATTTAACGGACGAGGAACTCGTTGAATTAATGGAACGTATGGTATATGTACGTGTACTCGACCAACGTTCGATCTCTTTAAACCGTCAAGGTCGTCTCGGTTTCTACGCGCCGACTGCAGGTCAAGAAGCATCACAGCTTGCGAGTCACTTTGCAACGACGAAAGAAGACTTCATCTTACCGGGATACCGCGATGTACCACAAATCGTGTTCCACGGCTTACCATTACATCAAGCATTCCTCTGGTCACGCGGTCACTATTTAGGAAGTGACTTACCAGAAGATTTAAATATTTTCATTCCACAAATTATTATCGGTGCTCAATACATTCAAGCAGCAGGTGTTGCGATGGGTTACCAAAAGAGTGGAAAAGAAGCGATCGCACTCACTTATACGGGTGACGGCGGTACGTCACAAGGGGACTTCTACGAAGGAATTAACTTCGCAGGAGCATTCAACTTGCCAGCAGTATTCATCGTACAAAACAACCAATTCGCAATTTCAACACCACGCGAATTGCAAACACGCGGTAAAACACTTGCGCAAAAAGGTATCGCAGCAGGTATTCCAAGCATCTTAGTCGATGGTATGGACGCATTAGCGGTTTACAAAGTAACGAAAGATGCGCGCGATCGTGCAATTGCAGGCGAAGGTCCAACATTGATCGAAACGATGACATACCGTTACGGACCACATACGATGGCGGGCGATGACCCAACACGTTACCGTACGAGCGACACAGACGATGAGTGGGAGAAAAAAGATCCACTCGTACGTTTCCGTATCTTCTTAGAAGGCAAAGGCCTCTGGACAGAAGAAAAAGAAAACGAAGTGATCGAACGTGCGAAAGAAGACGTTAAAGAAGCGATTAAAAAAGCGGACGCTGCACCGAAACAAAAGGTGACAGACTTCCTCGAAATTATGTATAAAGGCGAAATGCCATATAATGTTAAAGAACAATATGACATTTACAAAGCAAAGGAGTCGAAATAAACTATGGCACAAATGACGATGATTCAAGCGATTACAGACGCGATGCGCGTCGAGCTTAAAAAAGATGAAAAAGTACTCGTCTTTGGAGAAGACGTCGGTGTTAACGGCGGTGTATTCCGTGCGACGGAAGGTCTTCAAAAAGAGTTTGGAGAAAGTCGAGTGTTCGATACTCCTCTTGCAGAATCGGGAATCGGTGGCCTCGCAGTAGGTCTTTCAATGACGGGTTACCGTCCAGTAATGGAAATTCAATTCTTCGGTTTCTTATTCGAAGTGATTGACTCAGTGAGCGGTCAACTCGCGCGTCAAAGTTTCCGTACAGCAGGTAAATTAAATGCGCCTGTAACGATTCGTTCACCATTCGGTGGCGGTGTAGCAACACCAGAAATGCACGCGGATAGTTTAGAAGGAATCGTTGCATCACAACCTGGATTAACAGTCGTTATTCCATCATCACCATACGATGCGAAAGGGCTTTTAATTTCAGCGATTCGCGATGAAAACCCGGTCATCTTCTTAGAGCATATGAAATTGTATCGTTCATTCCGTGAAGAAGTTCCGGAAGAAGAATATACAATTCCACTCGGAAAAGCAGCGGTTAAACGCGAAGGAACAGACCTTTCAATCATCACATACGGTGCGATGGTTCACGAAAGTTTGAAAGCAGCAGAAGAGCTTGAAAAAGAAGGTCATTCAGTAGAAGTCATTGACCTTCGTACAGTTCAACCGTTAGATATCGAAACGATCATCGCATCTGTTGAAAAGACAAACCGTGCAATCGTCGTTCAAGAAGCACAAAAACAAGCGGGTATTGCGGCGAACGTCGTAGCAGAAATTACAGAGCGTGCGATTTTACATTTAGAAGCACCTGTACTTCGTGTAACGGCACCGGATACAATTTATCCATTCGCTCAAGGTGAGCGCGCTTGGTTACCGGATGCAAATGACATTAAAGAAACAGCATTGAATGTATTGACATTTTAATTGACACAATAAAGGATGAGCGAGAGTCACATGGACTCTCCGCTCGAATTTAATAAAGAAAGGGTGAGCAATTTGGCATTTAAATTTAAGTTGCCAGATATCGGTGAAGGTATCCATGAAGGTGAAATCGTAAAGTGGTTCGTAAAAGAAGGCGATTCAATCGAAGAGGACGATACATTACTCGAAGTCCAAAACGATAAGGCAGTCGTTGAAATCCCGTCACCAGTGACAGGTACAGTTGAAAAAATTCACGTTGAAGAAGGGACAGTAGCAGTTGTAGGGGACGTCTTAATTAGCTTTGACGCACCTGGCTACGAGTCAGACGATTCAGATGCGGATGAAGAAATCGAACAGCCGAAAGCTGAAGAAAAAGTAGCTGAAGAGCCGAAGCAAGAAACAGCACCAGCTGCGAAAGAGCAAGAAAAAGGCGAAGCAGTTCCGTCAAAAGGTCCTAGCCGCGTTATCGCGATGCCATCTGTGCGTAAATTTGCACGCGACAATGACGTTCAAATTGCAGACGTAACAGGAACAGGTAAAAATGGGCGTATTTTAAAAGAAGATATTGAAGCGTTCTTAAACGGTGATCAAACAGCACCGGCAGCAGACGCAGCTTCCGAAGAAACTGCAACACCAGAAGCAAAAGCTTCAAAACCTGTCGTTCCAGAAGGAGACTTCCCAGAAACGCGTGAAAAATTATCAGGTATGCGTCGTGCGATTGCAAAAGCGATGGTGAACTCGAAGAAAACAGTTCCACACGTTACATTGATCGACGAAGTAGACGTAACGAAACTCGTTGCACACCGTAAGAAATTTAAAGAAGTGGCAGCAGCGAAAGATATTAAATTAACATTTTTACCATACGTCGTAAAAGCGCTCGTTGCGACATTACGTGAGTTCCCTGTATTGAACACATCACTCGATGATGAGACAGACGAACTTATCCAAAAACATTACTACAACATCGGAATTGCAGCGGACACAGACCGTGGACTTCTCGTTCCAGTCGTGAAACATGCAGACCGTAAATCGATCTTCAATATTTCATCTGAAATTAATGAACTCGCAGTGAAAGCACGTGACGGCAAACTTGCTCCGAACGAAATGCAAGGTGCTTCATGTTCAATTACGAATATCGGTTCAGCAGGTGGACAATGGTTTACACCAATTATTAACCACCCAGAAGTAATGATTTTAGGAATTGGCCGTATCGCTGAAAAAGCAATTGTAAAAGATGGCGAAATCGTTGCAGCTCCAATGCTCGCATTATCATTTGTATTCGATCATAGAGTTATTGATGGCGCAACAGGCCAAAATGCGTTAAACTATTTTAAGGAACTCATAAGTAATCCAGAACTATTATTAATGGAGGCGTAAGCAAATGGTAGTAGGAGATTTTCCAATCGAAGTTGACACACTCGTAGTAGGATCAGGCCCAGGAGGATATGTTGCAGCAATTCGCGCAGCACAACTTGGTCAAAAAGTAGCAATCGTTGAGAAAGATGAACTCGGTGGCGTATGTTTAAACGTCGGCTGTATTCCATCTAAAGCTTTAATCTCAGTCGGAGAGCGTTTTGTACAAGCGCAAGAAGCAGACGACATGGGAATCGAAGTGAAAGACGTTAAGCTCGACTTCTCAAAAGCAATGAAATACAAAGAAAGCGTCGTAAACCGTTTAACAGGTGGCGTTGAAGGATTGCTTAAAGGGAATAAAGTTGAAATTATCAAAGGGGAAGCATATTTCAACGATGCGAACACTGCGCGCGTTATGAACGATGACTCTGCACAGACGTACAAGTTCAAAAATGCGATTATCGCAACAGGTTCACGTCCAGTCGAAATCCCTGGTTTCGCTTACTCAAAACGTGTTCTCAACTCAACAGGAGCACTCTCATTAGAAAAATTACCTAAAAAATTAGTTGTCATCGGTGGAGGTTACATCGGGACAGAACTCGGTTCAGCATACGCGAACTTAGGAACGGAAGTAACGATCCTTGAAGGTGGAAAAGACATCTTACTCGGCTTCGAAAAACAAATGACAGCAATTGTCAAAAAAGGCTTGAAGAAAAAAGACGTTGAAATCGTTACAGAAGCACTCGCTAAAGGTGTGGAAGAAAAAGACGACGAAGTGAAAGTAACTTACGAAGTAAAAGGCGAAGAGAAAACAATTGAAGCTGATTACGTACTCGTTACAGTAGGTCGCCGTCCAAACACAGACGAAATCGGTTTAGAAGGCGTTGGAATCGAAATGACAGACCGTGGCTTAATCAAAGTAGATAAACAAGGTCGCACGAACGTTCCAAACATCTTCGCAATCGGTGACGTTGTAGAAGGTCCACAACTTGCACACAAAGCTTCATACGAAGCGAAAGTAGCAGCAGAAGCTATTTCAGGTGAAAAATCTGAAGTAGATTACATCGCGATTCCAGCAGTATGCTTCACATCTCCAGAACTCGCAACAGTTGGTCTTTCAGAAGATCAAGCGAAAGAAGAAGGTTACGAAGTAGTCGCTGGTAAATTCCCATATGCTGCGAACGGACGTGCACTCGCACTCGGCGCAACAGACGGATTCGTGAAAATTGTCTCTCGTAAAGAGGACGGACTCATTCTCGGAGGTCAAATCGTAGGTGCGAACGCATCAGATATGATTTCAGAGTTCGGTCTCGCAATCGAAGCAGGTATGACGCTTGAAGATATGGCGATGACAATTCACGCTCACCCAACATTAGGTGAAATCGCTATGGAAGCAGCAGAAGTTGCTCTCGGTAAGCCGATTCATATGGTGACAAAATAAAATAAATAGTTTTTTATACCGCTTATACGTCGTATAAGCGGTATTTTACATAGGAGGATATGTATAAAATGGATTATAGTTATCCGCTCGATCTCGATTGGTGAAC
>JASLHQ010000058.1 GCA_030152265.1 Savagea sp. | reverse complement strand
AAATTTTTCAGATCGTGTCATTGGTTTCGAAAAAATTACGCGTCCTACTTTTACACTTGTCGGAGATGAGCGGGTTTGGTTCGATAAGGAAACAGGGGAAGACTTGCATATCGACGAAGAAGAGTTAAAACAGGATATCCTTAAGCAACCCGATCAAAATTTCGTTATGCATAAAGGTTCTTGGGTGTTTGTGAATCGAATGATGAAAGAAGCATTCGGTTTAATCCCTAAAGAAGAACGAGTCCCTACCGATAAGTATGGACTTGAAATTATGAGTAACGAAGAAGAAGTGAACTATGGTTTTGCGCGAAAAGATTTGCAGACGATTGCGAAATATCCACTTCCCCAAAATATTCAAGCGACATTGTTCCCTCATCAAGAAGGTGGCTATTATTGGCTAAATCATTTATATCGTAAAGGATCTAGTGGTTTACTAGCTGATGATATGGGGTTAGGAAAAACATTGCAAGTCATTACATTTATGCAAAAGTTATTTGAAGAAGATCGACTTTTTCCTTCGCTGATTGTCTTGCCGATAGCTTTAATTGAAAACTGGCAAAATGAGATCAAACAATTCGCGCCTGAGCTAGCCGATGCAATTTACATTCATCAAGGGTCGCATCGTTTAAAAAAGCTTGAATTGTTGAAAGAAAAGAAGTTAGTTTTTACATCGTACGACACGTTGAAAATCGACCAGCTTGTACTCGGCCAAATTGGTTTTGAATGTATCGTTTTAGATGAAGCGCAATATGTAAAATCGAATGCTTCAAACCGTTCGAGAGCAATCCGAGCGATGCAAGGAAAATTCAGGTTGGCTATGACTGGAACACCTGTTGAAAATAGTTTAGAAGAACTTTGGACGATTATGGATTTCGTACAACCCGGTGCATTAGGATCTCTCGCATCGTTTAAGAAAAAATATATTAAAAACGAAGACTATGACGGTTTAATTGAGCAATTAGCTCCCTACTATTTGAGAAGAACGAAAAGTGAAGTGATGCATGATCAGTTGCCTAAGAAACATATTTTAGAGCCATACTACAGCACCGCTTCCCAAACTCAAAAAGAATTGGCGAAGACTTTAATTTATAGTACGAAAGAACATGGCTCATCGATGTTACAAACGATTAATGCTTTACGGATGTTATACTCGCATCCTCACACAATTAATGAACAAATTTCACCTAATGAAGCGACTCCTAAATTAGAAAAAGTGATGGATCTTCTAAAAGAAATTGCGAATAAAAATGAGAAAGTATTAATCTTCACGGAATTTAGGAAAGTTCAGCTTATTTTAAAACAATTTATTGCGAAAGAATTTTCTATCCATGTTCCGGTCGTCAATGGTGAAACGAAAAATCGTCCTGAAGCGGTGAAACAGTTTAACGAAACTCCTGGATTCGGTGTCATGTTATTATCACCGAAAGCAGCAGGAGTAGGGTTGACGATTACGGGAGCGAACCATGTCATTCATTATACGAGATGGTGGAATCCAGCCGTTGAAAACCAAGCGACAGATCGTGTATACCGAATTGGGCAGGAAAAAGAAGTGTTCGTCTATCAAATCATTACGACAGATGAAGAAACTTTCCCGCAAGGTACGGTAGAAGAAATTATGCATCAAATTTTAACTGACAAATCTAACTTAGCCGAAAATGTCATCATTCCGTTCGATACATCGAGCGTACAGAAGTTAGTAGGTGAGACATTAAATATAGAATAAACGTAATCTTTAAAACGGTGTCTCGAACTAGAGATGCTGTTTTTTAGCTCGTTCAACATATTAAATTTAAAAAGTGTATAAAGTCTTGAAGTTTTAATTTGTGGTTAACATTCCAACAAGTTAAGGGTCTGAAATATACAGAGGAAGTTAATGTTCCCTTATCCTAGTTTGTCTAACACACTAACAAGTAAATAGTTTGAATAGGATATGGATTGTATGATTTCATTATAAAGGTAAAAGGACTGAACTAACCGTGACTGTTCGTTAAAACATAATAAAATGATGCAAAAACCGTCTTCTTTGTTGAAAAGAAGACGGTTTTTTATATGCTTATCGTTCGATCGTCATCGATTGTAAAATTTCAGCGATGATTTCAGGGTTTCCTTTCGGTACTCGTTTTTTCGTGACCGTTTGCAACACTCGCTCGGTCGCTTTCGTCATAGAAGCATCGCTATCTTGATGCCAATGAGAAGGGACGTCGTACACATTCACTGTTCCGTCTCCGTTACTATGATACGTCACCATGCCGACTGCGGTAAATTCTCCGACTAAAACGACGACATCTTCAGGGAAGACGAGGCTCGTATCTTCAATGTACGGATTGACAGGCGTTCCTTTTTCATCAAATAGGACGGTGAGGGGCGGTGCTGGAGAAGTGTTCGTATATTGATGCCACATGCGCGCATATTCGATTTCTTCTGGAGTGTATCCAGGGAAAAGAACCGCATCTCCTGGCGCATTCATTTCTTTTAAATATTGTTCTTCTTCACGCCAAGATTGTAATAAGTCATGTTGTCCTTGACCGTACTGGAACACTTCTTCAATCGATTCTTTACTGAAGTAATCGTCGAGCGATTCGATATAAGGAAGCTGCGATAAGATGCCTTCTCCTGTCGCTTTCATAAAAGTTCGGTCGAACAAGTCGAATGAGTTTTCTGTAATGCTTGAAAGTGTGATCGTCGTTTCATCTTGTAAGTGAAGGGTTAATGTTTGTTCATCTTCCATTGTGACAGATTCAATCGGTGCGTACGCATAAGAGTCTACACTGATGATGCCACACATTAATGTTTCTTCCGTCAGTTCACATACGGTCAAACCATTGCGCTCTTGCGCGTAGCCGAGCGTCTGTTGAAATAACGCGATCGCTTCCTCTTCTTTCGATGTTTCTTCTTCTGTTTCCGTCGTTACTTCTTCTACTTCTTCAAGTTCGACGGGGTCAGTCTCCGTGTTGCATCCACTGAGTGTTAAAATTGCAAAAGTGATGAATGCCATTGTTTTCGTCCATTTCATATTGAAAGCCTCCTTTACATTTCCTTCCTGATTGTACCATATGAAGAAATGTTCGAATAGCTTTCATCATACCGTACATAACGTGTTAGGTTTAACCCATTTTGAAACAATTTGAAAAAAGATTTATTTTGTTGATAGGTTTTGGAGAGTTGCATCGTTATATAGAGTGAAAAGCGCTTTTCGAATAGGAGGAAACCGATGTTAACGAATCGACAACTGCGGCGTTTGGCGCGCCAAGATGAACGGCTGTTGCCTGTCGTCATCGATGCATACGGGCCGTGGGTGAAGGCGATTTGTTATCGCATCGTGGCTCCGATTGCAGGCACTTCCGCTGTGGAGGAATGTGTCAATGATGTATTTTTACGAATTTGGACGAAGGCACCAACCTTTGACGGCACGCCGGAACAATTTAAAGGATGGGTCGGGCAAGTGACGAAGTCTGTCGCAATTGATCATTATCGCAAAGTTCAACGCCAATTGGAGCGAGAAGCTCTTTATGCGGATATTCCAGAAACGCCCGTAGAAGAGAATGATGATTCTTTTCATGAGCAAATTGCGACATTATCCACGATCGACCAGCAAATTTTTAAGATGAAGTATGAGGCGGGGTATTCTAGTAAAGAAATTGCGGAACAATTGCATTTGACGGTTGCGAGTGTCGACAATCGCTTGTCCCGTGGACGCCGACAACTGGCGGTAACTTTACATCCGAAAAGGAGAGATGACGATGCCACACCAACCTTTTGATGATTTAGATGTTGAACAAATTGAACCGATGGAGA
>JASLHQ010000021.1 GCA_030152265.1 Savagea sp. | reverse complement strand
GCTGTTCTTTCGCTAATTTTTCTTCTAGCTTACGAAACCATTTAGGATTACTAAATACTTCACCGTTCGAAAGAATCGCAAAGTCTTTTAATCCAAGATCTACTCCTATGGATGAATTGGTTTTTGGTAATTCCTTTATTTCTGTTTCAACGAGTATCGATACAAAGTATTTTCCACTAGGGTTACGTCTAATTGTAGCGTTTAAAATACGTCCTTCTACTTCTCTACTTTTAGCGAATTTCACTAAACCTAACTTAGGTAATTTAATCTTATTACCTACTATAGCGATATTGCCATTGACGTGTTTCGTAACATAAGATTGAACTTTATTCTTTTTAGAT
This sequence comes from Savagea sp., assembly GCA_030152265.1. Lineage (GTDB taxonomy): Bacteria > Bacillota > Bacilli > Bacillales_A > Planococcaceae > Savagea. Next base: position 4,725 of record JASLHQ010000021.1, on the reverse strand, counting down.
TTAAAGCGAGGTGCTTTATTTTGTTTTTTAAAAAACCTATTATAAGCGTCGGCTAGGTTTTTAAGAGAAGACTGTAAAGCGATACTGTCTACTTCTTTTAACCAAACTAATTCCTTCTTTAATTGTGTTAATTGAGAAGAATAAGTCGAATAGGTTAACCCTTTACCTGTCTCTTGATAAGCATCTTGCCATTTAGCTAAAAAATGATTAAACACAAAACGAGAACAACCGATTGTTTTAGCGATTAAGACTTCTTGGTTTTTGTTAGGATAGATACGAAACTTATACGCTTTATGAATGAACATTGATTTTCACCTCCTTTTTTACATATACTAAAAATATATGTAAATTTAGTAAGTATATCAACAATATACTCGAAAGATGGTGAGGTGATTGGAACGTGTACCAAAACTAATTAAGTTCCCTGTCGATTTAGTCGTACGAATCGAGGAATATAGGGAACAACACCAGATCCGAACTTTTTCAGGGACTGTCTACGAACTAATCAGGAAAGGTCTAGAAAAACAATGAAATACGTTTCTGAAAATCATAGTAAGCATTTCATTATGTGTCATCTCATATTTGTTTGTAAGTATCGGAAAAAGCTACTATCAAAAGTAGGTCATGAAATTAAAGGCGAAATCGAATGTATTTCTAATCATTACGGTTGGGAAATTATTGAACAAGAGGTAGACCAAGATCATATCCATGTCTTCATTCGTTACTCTCCGAAATGGAGTATTCTTGAAATCGTAAACAACTTTTTGATTTTTCGCAATACTTTTTTGCCTATTCGGCTTTCACACATTTTTCATAAGTTTGAGGAACTAGCAATTTCTGTATAGGTGTTATTGCGATACGTGTTATTCGATGCTATAATTGAAGAACATATGTAATTATGAAAAAGGAGTGAACGTTTTATGTGGTTTTTATACATCATGTTCTCACTATTCGCATTCATCATCCTCGGTAACATCGCAGGAATCGCACGTACAATGGCTAACCATAAATAAAAAAATCGCAGTGAAATGACTCATCATTTCTACTGCGATTTTTTTTAATGAGCGACTAATTGCTTTCGCTTTCGATCTTCACGACGCTTCGTCGCTGTCTCAAATAAATGCTTTTCAAACTCTGTTTCAGGATAAACGCCTGCAACTGGTGTCGGTTTCTTATTTTCATCCATTGCGACAAGCGTTAAAAACGATTGGGTCATCGCTTTATTTTCACCCGTCAATAAGTTTGTCGCATGGACATTGACAAACACTTCCATCGAAGTGCGTCCTGTTGAACAAACGATTGCCTCTAGTTCAAGTACATCTCCGACAACTGCTGGCTCGATAAAATCGACCGAATCAATGGATGCTGTGACGACTGCTGTTTGAGCGTGTTTCATCGCTGTAATAGCCGCAATCTCGTCGATATACGCGAGCACACGACCTCCGAATATCGTTTGTTGATGATTTATATCTAATGGGAGAACGAGTCGTGTAGAGACTGTTCTCGAATCATGCATCGGTTTCATTTCCATATTGATCACCCTATCTGTTCATTTTCCTATTCTAGTATACAACATTTCATCAATATTTTGGCTTTTAATGAGAAGTTTATCCTTTGTAAACCCTTACATATCAATACTTTTGATTATTTCTTAGTCTTTAAAAAGAAATATATATACTTTTATTACCAAAACATTTATTTAAAGGAATGCGCATCTTTTTTCAATAATGGTATACTGTTGTTATTATGAATAGGTTAGGTGAAACGATGAGAATTAATAAATTTTTAAGTGAAGCAGGAATCACTTCACGTCGTGGAGCAGATAAATGGATTGAAGCAGGACGCATTACGATTAACGGGGAACTCGCTCAATTAGGGAGCCGTGTGTCGGAAAGCGATGAAGTTCGAGCGGACGGAAAATTAATTTCGACAAAGCCAAAACGCGTTTATTTAATGTTGAATAAGCCAGTAGGTATTACGAGTACAACAGAACGTCACATCGAAGGGAATGTCGTCGATTATATGAACTACCCGACGCGCATCTTCCATATTGGACGACTCGACAAAGATTCAGAAGGATTGTTGCTCATGACGAACGACGGAGATATCGTCAATGAAATTTTACGTGAAGAACATGGACATGAAAAAGAATATATCGTTACCGTTGATCGTCCTTTCGATCAACAATTTATCGATACGATGGAAAGTGGCGTACCGATTCTCGGAACGATGACAAAGCCTTGCAAAGTGAAAAGACTCGGAGCGAAAACATTCAATATTACACTTACTCAAGGAATGAACCGCCAAATTCGTCGTATGACAGAAGCGCTCGGCTACGATGTCGTAAAGTTAAAACGTACACGAATCGTCAATATCGAACTCGGTAATTTAAAATATGGCGACTGGCGAGAACTGACCGAGCAAGAACTGCAAACATTGTTCCAACAACTCGATTACACACCCGCTCATGAATGATAAATAAGCATACAAAAACAGCTTTCCCACTCCCGTTGGAAAGCTGTTTTCTATTGGAACTGTTTATTTATTTCTCTTATTGCCTTCTTTTCATCTAACGAGTTCTGGCTCTAACATTGTACCTGTTTCGTTCAAACGTGTATGCCATGAAAATGCTTTTTCTAAAATATGTGGTGTTTGGCCGCCACGTTCGCACGCTTCATTAAAGTATTCCATTAACTGCTCGCGATACATTGGATGCGCACAATTTTGGATAATTTTCGGTGCACGTTCACGTGGTGCAAGTCCACGTAAGTCTGCATATCCGTGCTCTGTTACGAGCACATCTACATCATGCTCTGTGTGGTCAACGTGTGAGACGAATGGAACGACTGATGAAATATCGCCACCTTTTGCTACTGATTTCGTTACGAAAATCGCAATGCGTGAGTTTCGTGCGAAGTCACCTGAACCACCGATACCGTTCATCATTTTTGTACCTGTTACGTGCGTTGAGTTGACGTTACCGTAAATATCGAACTCTAACGCTGTATTGATTGCGATCAGTCCCATACGACGAATCACTTCTGGTAAGTTTGAAATTTCTTGTGGGCGAAGCATAATTTTATCTTTGTACGGCTCTGGATTTTCGAATACTGTTTTCATTTTCTCTTCTGAAATTGTAATCGATGCACATGATGCAAAGTTTACTTTTCCAGCGTCGATTAAATCGAACATCGCATCTTGCAATACTTCAGAATACACTTCTAAATTTTCAAATTCCGAATCTAATAAACCGTAAAGTACAGCGTTCGCTTGTGAGCCGATACCAGCTTGAAGTGGTGCTAACTCATTCGTTAAGCGCCCTTCACGCACTTCATTACGTAAAAAGTCGAGTAAGTTCGCTGCCATCGTTTCAGTCTCTGCATCTGGTCCTTCGTTCGGTGATGGTGAGTCTAAATGGTGGTTGAAGACGATACCTTTAATTTTCGCTGGATCAACTGGGATTCCAATCGTTCCGAGGCGATCGCTCGGTTTCGTCATTTGTACAGGAACACGTTCTCCGTACATGCCGATGTCGTAAATATCATGCATTCCTTCAAAGTCTGGCTGTGCTGTGTTAATTTCCACAATTACATTTTTCGCATGTTCTACGAAAATTGATGAGTTTCCGACAGATGTCGTTGGAATGATCATACCGTCTTCTGTAATTGCTAATGCTTCAACAATCGCGAAATCAATTTTCGGAAGTACTCCTTGACGTACAACTTCAGCTGTATGCGATAAATGCTGGTCGACGAACAATAAGTCCCCTTCATTGATTTTACCACGCATCGTACGGTCTACTTGGAATGGTAAACGCTTGTTCACAATGCCTGCTTCCGCTAACTTCTCATCTGTTTCGAAGCCGAGTGACGCCCCAGTGAAAACGTTTACTTTAAATCCGTCAATATTGCGCGTACGATCCACTAATGCATGTGGAACCGCTTTCGCATCTCCCGCACGTGTGAAACCACTTAACCCCAATGTCATACCGTCCTGAATCCATGATGCAGCCTCTTGTGGCGTAACGACTAAATCCTGCAACGACTTCAAACGAATTCTTTCCATTTTGTTTTCCATACGATCACTGCTCCCTTTTTTCACAAATTCGTAATATTTACTATGTACATAATATGATACAATATATTACCTTTTTCGCGAGATTTGTTGACTTGAAAACGTTTTTATAGCATGAAAGAAGAAAAAAATTAGTCTGAACGACAGGTTTTTTGATTGAAAGGCATGTTTTCGTGTTATTATACAGAACTTGATTTTATTGTTCTGTATTGATACAGAATGACATATAAAGGTGAAATTGCTGTGGAGTTTGGAGATTAAGAAGGAATGAGATTCGCGGAGCATAACTCTTTGAATCCCATCATAACACATCATTTAGAAGCCTAGTAATTTACGGAAATAGCTTGAGTACGATTGACTTACTGGGATTTTTGCTCCGTCACGCATCGCTAAAACAAAGGTAGAATGTGTATCTGGGAAGATTTCTACGATATGCTCAACATTAACGATGAATGAACGGTGACAACGAATGAAGTTCGTTCTCGGTAAAATAAATTCAAAGTTTTGAAGTGAGTTTTTATGCGTTCCCGATACTTTTTCTGAAACGACGAACGTTTTACGATCTTTCACTTCAATATATTGAACGTCTTCAAATGGGACAGGAATCCATCCATCTGATGTTTTTAATGTGACGACTGATTTCCCCTCTGT
>JASLHQ010000224.1 GCA_030152265.1 Savagea sp. | reverse complement strand
CTTTAAAAAATACGTGTTAAATGAATTTATCGATTGGTTCGGAACGAAAGATTTATATTTTTCGAATCAGACGGAAGATGAAGTGACGGTAACGGTAAGAGTGAATGAAATGGCGATGCGCAAATGGGCGCTGCAATATGCGCTTCATGTGACCGTCACTTCACCGAGGTCATTAGTGGAAGATATTAAAGACGACTTGCGTCAAGCGATGGCTCGTTACGATTTATAAGCGCGACATGAGGAGGAGGAGAGGGATATGTTATTTTTGAACGGGATGCTCATTTTGTTAGCGATCATTGCTTTTAGTTTAGCTTACGCTCATCGATATAAAAAAGGCGGATGGCTTTTCATCAGAATTAAAAAAGAGCGTATTCGCGACATCTCTCAATATCATAAACAACAGAGCGTTTTGAATCTGTCACTCGGAATTGTATTTTTACTCGTTCCATTGTCGGTTTATGCTGTCGAAATATGGTCTATCTCTCCTCAATGGTTGTACGGTTGGCTCATCGTATTGGCAATTCTTATGTTCTTGAATATCCGCAGTGTGCGGAATAATCGAAAATAACGGATGATATGTTCATATACAATAAGCGGGGCGACCGAGTATTTCGAGTCGCTCCGCTCTTTTTATTCATGTTTTTTCTTTTTCGGTTGGTCGTCACTATTTTTAGGAACGACACCACGGGCATTGCCGTCTTTTGCGAACCCTTCTTTCGGTTCATACTTATCCGGATTTGTGCCATGTTGTTCTTCTCTGCGCTGTTTTTCTACGAGTTTTTGTTCAGGTTCTCTTTTCTCACTCATGCATCTTCACCTCACTTTAGTTAAATTGTTTTTAGAACAAATACTGTACAATCAAAAGGGTGACTACTATGTAGATTCCCTATATTTGTTGAAAAAAACTAGGTGATGCATGAGAAAAAAGAACGGAATTTTTTAAATAGAAATGAATTATGACATCGAAAGATAAAAAACCTCTCCCTTTTTTGAATGAAGAGAGAGGTGAATAATTAAAGTAAACCGATCCATTGCCAGTACGTTGCACTGAAGAGAAGAATGAGCAAGTACCCGGCAATTGTTAGTGGTAGACCTGCTTTAAAGAAATCTTTGACGGAAAATGCTCCCGTTCCGTATGCCAACATATTTTGTGGTGCGTTAACAGGGAGTAAAAATCCGAAACTAATGACGAATTGTTGAATTAATACGAATCCGACTGGATTGAAGTCTCCTTGTAATGTTGTCGCTAACACGAGTACAATCGGAATGAGCGCACTCGCTAAACTTGTCGCGCTCGCAAAACCTAAGTGAATCAAAATGTTAAATAGAGCGAGAAGCGCGATTGTCGCGAGAAGCGGCATCGAATCTAATCCGAGAGCACCGAACACTTTGTCGGAGAGCCATTGAGCACCTGATGTATCGAGTAAAATGAGCCCTAATGCAATTCCGACAGCGAAGACGATAATCGTTCCCCAAGGGATGAGTTTTTCGACTGTTTTCCAATCGAAAATCCCGATTTTCGGCGTGAGTAAAATCGCGACCGCTACGAGTGTAATCGTCGTCGTATCGAACGGATGTAGACGCGATTCTGTCGACCAGAAAATGAGAAGTAAAACAGAAATGACGATAAGTCGAATTTCTTCTGGACGAATCGGACCTAAACTTTTTAAGTTTTCTTTGACGACGTCCATGCCGCCTTCTACAACTTTCGTTTCTGGTTTAATGAGTCGAACCATAATGAAGTATAAAATGACGGACATGAGAATCGACCACGGTGCGGCATATAAAAACCAATCGCCCCATGCGACAGATTCTCCAAGTTGTTTTTCGATAAAGTCGATTGCGACCATATTTTGAGCAGCAGCTGTTTTAATTCCGACGTTCCAAATGGAAATCGCTTGAACTGCTGTAATGACGAGCAATGCGCCGAGTCTACTGTTATGAGGCAGACCGAATGCGGCAACCATTCCGAGCAAAATCGGAACGACAGCACCAGCGCGTGCCGTAGCGCTAGGTACGAAAAAGGCTAAAATAATCGACACGAGAATCGCTCCGAAAACGATCGCTCCAGTTTTAGCTCCTACTTTCGATAAAATAAAAAGTGCAAGTCGCTTGTGCAAATTCGTCGCTTGCATCGCAGCCGCTAAAAATAGCGCTCCTGCTACGAGAGCAACGGCAGGACTAGAAAATCCAGCAAGTGCATATTTCAGTGCACCTTTCGTTCCCATTACTTTTTCAGGATCGTCCAAACTTGGACTCGTTCCTAAAGATAAGGCGACGATGGCAATAATCATCGCAGCACTGACGGGATAGCTTACCGCTTCAGTAACCCATAAAATAACCGCGAACGCTAAAATAGCAAGCGCACGTTGGCCCGCCACCGGTAAATCAGGCGGTGTTGGAAGAAATGTAATGATAAATAATGTTGCAAATGCTAGTAAAATCCAAAGAGGTTTCAAATTTCTTTTCTTTTTTTCTTCAGTCATATAACTCTTCCTTTCTAAATAAATGATTTCATTACTATTGTGCCATATTTTATAAGGAAAAAGTATGGAAAAAAGAAAGTTAATCATAACATTACAAATAAAGAGTAGTATAAGTTATCGGTTCATAAAACACTTAGATTGTAAACGTTTTTTGCGAGCCTATGTGCGAGAAGGGACAGAGGATTTTAAGTTTTTAATATTATTTAAATGAAAGCGATAACACAATTCAGTTCACGCTTAAAAATAATTTTATTCACCTAAAATAGAATAGAAAGAAAATACAGAAAATGTTGAGTCGTTTCTTTTGAGTAAGATACAATAGACGTTGTAGTAAAAAAGAAAGGGGAGAGTTGATTGCGACCGCATATTTTAATTGTGGAAGATGAAGAACAACTCGCGCGTTTATTGCAGTTGGAATTACAGTACGAGCAGTATGAAACGACAGTTTTACATAACGGCAAACGAGCGTTGGAAGAAATTCAAACGAACAAGTGGGATTTAATTTTACTCGATATTATGTTGCCAGGAGCGAGTGGATTAGAAGTGTTGCGCCATTTACGCAAACAAGGAAATCGGACGCCAGTCATTTTATTAACAGCACGGGATCAAGTGTGGGATAAAGTGAGTGGGCTTGATTTGGGAGCGAATGATTATGTGACGAAGCCGTTTAATAGCGAAGAACTACTCGCTAGAATTCGCGTACACTTGCGCTCTCATTCGAATGAGCATACAACGCGTCAATCATTTACAATGAAAGATTTAGTCGTCGATCCGCTCGCGCGAGAAGTGATGCGTGGAGACGAACAAATTGCGTTAACAGCGAAAGAGTTTGATTTACTTTGTTATTTATTGCGCAATCGCAATGTCGTGTTAACGCGAGAGCAAATTATTGAACATGTGTGGGGCTATACATATACAGGAGATACGAATGTCGTCGACGTATACATTCGTTACATCCGTCAAAAAATCGATCGACCTGATGCCCCTTCTTATATCGAGACGGTGCGCGGTGTCGGATATGTCATGAAGGATTAAACGATGAAATTAAAAACGAGAATTCAATTATTTACGACGATTTTTCTTTTACTTCTCGTCGCGATTGTCAATACGACGATTTATACGATGTTTGATAAAATGTCAACGACGAGAGCGTTAGATCAGTTAGTGAATCAAACAGCAGCTATTGAAGAAGCGCTTCAAAAAAATAAAGTGAGTCAAATTCCGACAGTCGATTTAATGACGGCTTACATTCCAGCAGATGGTATGATACGGATTGTTGCGCCGGACGGACAGTACGTACATCAGCTGATGAAAGATTCCGCTTATATGACATTACCGAGCGAGTACGTGACGAGTGAGAAGCGGTATATCGACCGGCATACGGACGGAGAAAAAGTCGCCATCATTGCGAAACCGATTATTTGGGAAGATGGCCGTGTCGTAACGTTACAAATTAGTCATGTCCTCACGTCTTTACAGAGCGATATGTTACTTCTACTATATGTTTTGCTTTTTTCCTCGCTATTTATTATTCTTCCAACATTGTTAGCGAGCGGTACTTTGGCGAATTTTATTTTAAAGCCGATTCAACAGCTCATAGAAACGATGCGCCGAAATACAGAAGGAGAGAAGTGGGAGAAAATCCCTTTACAACAAAACCGTCCACATGACGAACTGTATGAATTAGAATATGCATTTAATGAATGGATGGACGCATTAAAAGTAAGTTTCGAAAAGCAAGAAGCTTTCGTTTCAGATGCCTCTCATGAATTGAAAACTCCCCTCGCAATTATGCAAGGGTATGTGCAATTAATAGAACGGAGAGGGAAACAACATCCGGAAGTAGTAGAAGAATCTTTACACACGATTCAAACAGAATTAAATCGGATGCAGGCACTTATTGAACAACTTCTTTTATTAGCGAAAAATGAGTCGACGTTAGTAAAAGAAACTATCGACGGGAAAAAATTATGTGAAAATGTTATCGATTCTTTCCAAGGTGTGACGGATCGATCGTTTCAGACGAAGTTACAACCTGTTTCATTTTATGCACATAAAGAGCAAATGCAACAAGTGCTCTACATTTTAATCGACAACGCACTCGCTTACGGAGAAGGGACGATTACATTGTCTTTATACGAACGAGAGGACGAAATCGTCTTCATTGTAAAAGATGAAGGGCATTCGATTGAAGAACAACATCTCCCGCATTTATTTGACCGCTTTTATCGCATCGATGAAGCGCGTACTCGTAAAGACGGAGGAACAGGATTAGGTTTAGCGATCGCTCGTACGATTGTTGAAGCACATGAAGGAAAAATTGTTTGTACGAAAAAAGTAGATGGTACGCAGTTTGAAATATATTTACCACGCCTGTCATAATGACGAAAGCGGTTTTCCTTAATAAGTAGAGGAAAACCGTTTTTTAGTGAATTCTCATCAAATTTTAATGTTCGTTTTATCCTCTTCTTAGAAAGGTTCCGTATTATATTTCGTATAGAGGAGGAGATGAGATGACAGTGATGAAGAAAGCGAGATGGGTCGTCGGAATATGCAGTGTAGCGAGTGGCTATTGGATTATGACGCAAATGGAAGAACTGCCTGAACAAGTAGTTATTTCAGAAAATGAACAAAGTGAATTGAACGTATATGAAGAACGAATTGCTTCTCCTTATGAGAAAATATCGATTGATCGACTGACGAGGCGTTCTTAATATGGAAACATTGACGATAAATTGCATGGGAACGGAATTTTATGTCGCCCTGTCGCATTCGCAGTCGTTTCATTGGAAAAGGAGTGTCACACGCTTTTTAAAGAAGTGGGAGCGCGAATGGTCACGATTTGAACAAAATAATGAATTAGCAAAATTAAATCGTTGTTCAGTTGGCGAACGTCTACAATTATCTCCATTTTTCTATCAGTTATTGTTAGAAGCACATACATATTACGTAAAGACGAATCGACATTTTTCACCGTATGTGAAGCGTCATATGGAGCGATTAGGATATGATCATTCTTTTTTACCTGGACAGTGGCGCCCGGCAAGGAACAGTGTGAGCGAGGAACTAGAAATGTTTCCTCCTTACATATTTGAAGGAAACGATACTGTATGGAAGCAATCTGCACAAGAAGTCGATTTAGGAGGTTGCGCAAAAGGATATATCGTCGACCGATTAGTTGAATGGTTTCAATCGTTAGGCACGACAACGTATGGCATCGTAGACGGTGGAGGAGATATGCGTTTTTGGTCGAATGGCGATAAATGTTGGACGATTGCGGTAGCGGATCCTTACGATGTGACGAGACCGATTCATACATTTCGTGGATACAACGGTGCAGTCGCGACGTCAAACCGTTTATACCGTAGCTGGAAAATAGGAAATGAGCAGTACCACCATATTTTAGACGGTCAAACGGGATGCCCAGTCACAACGGACGTCATACAAGCGACAGTACGAACGAAATGTGCGTTCGAAGCGGAAGTGCTCGCTAAAATGTGTTTTTTGTTAGAGGAAGAGGAGCGAAAAAGATGGTTTATGCGATATGCTCCATCGAGTGAGTGTTTTATCGTTTATGAAAAGGAGAGTGTTTCATATGATTGAATGGACGACGTGGACGGTTATTCGATTTACAGGTTTATTCGCCTACCTTTTATTTTCAATCGCAATGCTTTTTGGGTTATTGAGACGTTTTTCTTTTTTGAAAAAGAGTCATATGTTTTTTTACCATGTGCATCAACAAGCAGCTTGGCTCGGTTTTATCGCGTCGTTTATTCATATTGTGACATTATTGTTCGATACGTATGAGCCTTATACGATGATGGACATTTTGATCCCTTTCCAAGACAAATCGATCGCATCGAGTATCGGAATTGTAGCGATGTATAGTTGGTTCGTCGTGTTCGTCGTAGCGGACTTAGGAATGAAATTATTGCCATGGCCTATATGGAAAAATATTCACTTCCTCGTCTTTCCCGCATGGTTTATGATGGCGATTCACGGTTTTTTAATCGGTACGGATACGATGCAAGTCGGAATGCTTAGCATGTATGTCAGCTCGACGATCATCATCGTTTTGACGTACGGGCTAGGTGAGTGGTGTGAACATAGGCAAAATAAAAGAAAAGTGGAGGAGAACATCGCATGAAAAAAATAATTGTCGGCATTGGGGCAGTCAGTTTGCTCATCGTGTTTTGCATCGGAATATTTCAAGTAGTAGACAATCGAGAAATAAAAACATTAACGACTGAAGAAGTGAAATCGATAGTAGCGAAGCAATATCCAGGAGAAGTGACAAAACTAGAACGAGTAGGCGAAGAAACATCCCTCTTATATGAAGTCGAATTAACAGATGAACAACAAGTGTATCATTTACAATTAAACGGAAAAACAGGAGAAGTGATGCAATTACAACGAGCGAATGAAGGCGAAGGAATCGTTGAAGTGCAGAAGGAACCGACCGAACAAGAAGTGCCGAATATTCCTGCTCAACAACGTTCAGAAGTGATCGGAATATGTGAAGCTTCTGAAATTGCGATGCGTCAAGGGGGAATTTTAGAAGAGATTGAATTAGAAATCGACCGAGACGTTCCGTATTATGAAGCGAAGTTGCGAAGCGCTCAACAAAAGTTGAAACTATCGATCGATGCTGTGACAGGAGAAGTGATTCGCACGAAAGAAGAGCGGGCAAGTCATCCGTCTCAAATAGCGAATGCATCGAAAGGACAAGCGATGTTAACGTATTGCGATATCGCTCAAATAGCGACAGCGACGACACCAGGCATCATCGCTGAAATCGAATTAGAAACAAAATATGAACAAATGATGTACAAAGTAAAATTGTACGATGGCAACAATAAAACATCGGTCGGTATTCATCCGATTACAGGAGATGTACTTTTTATTGAAATGAAAGATCGCTCATAAAAACCGCTCCTTTCTATCGAATCGTTCATAGAAAGGAGCGGTATTTTAATTTTTGAAACGGAATCGCATCTCGTGGCAGGCGTCATACGCTTTTTGACTCATTTTGTAAAGGAAATTGACGATCGCAAATAGTGAAAACATGACGATGACGAGCAGTGGCACGTGATACGGATAAGCGGGGATTCCGCTTAAAAACGGTGTCGGCGGTGGAGTGCGTAAATAAGCGTAATTGCTGCCGAGCCATTCATTAATGAAGAGAATGCTTAAAAAGTAAATGGCGCTATATTGATACGTTTTGAAAAGATGCACTTGATTCGGTTTGTAGTCGTGAATGACGGCTAAAAACACTGTTCCAATTAACAAAGCAGCATGCCCTAAGAAAAATTGAATAAACATGACATTCGGAAAACCTAGACCGCTCGTGTCAGGCGAGAGAAGTGCGAGAAATGCTCCGGTAATCCCCCAATAAAACGTGAAGTGAAACAATTTCGTATTCCATTTAATTAATAAAAAGAGGACGAACAGTGTCGTAATGCGGCAAGGGTAGAGAGGTAATGCATCTACCGGATCAAAAGCATGATGGGCGATATACCAAGAATATAATAAAAATTGTTGGACGACGATTGTGATAATGAGGGAAGTGCGGATGAATGTTTCATATCGAAATGTCACTTGAGGACGAACGACGAGCAATCCAGCGAGTGAAAAAATGAGCGTCAACAGTGCAAGATGTTCGACAGACAGTAACGAAAGCATAGGGGTTTCAACATAATAAAGTGATTGAAGCAAAGGTGCGTCCCTCCCATTTAAAAAGTATGTACGTACTATACGACGAACGAATGAAAAAGTTCTTAAAAATACAATAAATTAAGGAAAGCTTAAGGAAGGTATGTACTTACAAAAAGTTTGCATAAGTGATTGGATAAGTACATGGGACAAAGTCGAAATCTACTTGATTAAACGACTTATTTTTCATAAAAAATGAATGAAAATGAACGACATATACGAGAAGAAATTACCTTTATGAAATCAAAAATAATTAATTATACTATATGTGATAAGTGATAGTCAATGAATGAACTTGATTTTTTGTTACATATATGTTACGATAAATAGACAGAGACTACAGGATTAAAAGATCGTGCTCAATTTCTTTTCTCGAGAATTTGTGTGCGATTTTTTATATGTATAAAGAGATGAGCGTGGAACGTTCTCGACATGCGATTTTGAAGGAGAACGATGACACAAAATGATAAAGGGAGAGTGGAATTGTGAATTTAATTGATGAAACAGTGACGCATAAAGTTTTTGGTGAAGGACAAATTGTTGAACAAGATGAAAAGACCATTACCGTAAACTTTGATGAGGATGTTAAAAAATTCGTATATCCGGATGCTTTCAAATTATTTATCATGTTGCAAGATCGTGATTTATCAGAACGTTTAGAAGAGACTTTAAAGAAAATGAGAGCGGAAGAAGCTAAATTAGAGAAAAAGCGTGAAAAAGAATTTGAACAAAAAATGATTCAACAACAATTACGCGCTCGTTTAAAAAATGAGAATGTACATGAAAGTTCTCAAATTGTTTTCTGGTTGAATGAAGAAGACGATGAAAATATTTTTGAAAATTGGACCGTTTTCACAGGAACAGTACAAAGTGGTAAGAAAAAAGGAGAGCCGAATCGCGCAGCTCGTTTACGTCCGAACAGCATGGCTGTCTTAACGAAACGCGATGCGAAAGAACAAGAAGCTGACCGCAAAATTGTCGGCATGTTTATGGTGAGTGAAACATTTATCGGAAGTTCCAACGAAGATGGTTTCATTCCATCTCATGAACTGTTTAAAATTGAATTAACAGAAGAAGAGTCTGAACAAATGTTGTTTTGGAATTACTACATGAATCCACGTTCACCAAAACGAATGGCGTGGAATTCAGGACGCTATCGTTATTTTGATAATATTTGGGGTGCCCAAATTTTGCGAGACGTTTTAAAATTACGTCAAGATGCCGAAGAACAAGAACGTTTAGAGGCCTTTTTCGACTATTACTGTCATTTAAATGTATTAGACCGTGAAACGATTCCAGCTGCGAACGGTTCATTACTTCAACAATAAATAAAGGAGAAAAAGAAGGTTTGCATGATAAAATGCAAACCTTCTTTTTTATTATAAACGCTTTCCGAGTACGACTTCTGCCAAGTTTACTGCATGGTCTCCACTACGTTCTAAGTTCGATAAAATATCGACGTACACCATACCAGCTTCCAACGTACAAGAACCTTCACGCAATCGATCGATATGTGTTTTTCGGTAACGGTATTCCATTTGGTCGATAGTCACTTCTTGTTCGACAACTTGACGTGCAAGTTCTAAATTATTCGTTTGAAGAGCTTCAATCGCTTTCGTAATCGTTTCAATTGTTAAAGAGAACATCTTTTCCATTTCAGCCATCGCTTCGTCAGTAATTCCATTTTTATTTGTATTGTGCAAACTTTTCGTTAAGCCGACAATATTGTCACAATGGTCACCGATTCGTTCGATATCCCGGATACTATCCAGTAATAATGCGTGTTTATGGGAGTCGCTCTCTGAAATGCGCATCGTTGAAATTTCAACGAGGTAGGACGTAATTTTACGATCCAAATGGTTGATGGCGTCTTCTAATTGCTTCGCGAGTTCAGCGTGCGACTCCTCGCCCGTTTGGACGTATAAAAGAGCTTCTTGCATCCCTTGAACTGCGAATTCTCCTGTGCGCACAACTTCTGCTTTTGCTTGCCCAATCGCAACAGCAGGAGATTCTTGAATGAATAAAGGATCTAAATGTTTCGGCTGATACTCAATCGTCACATCTTTTCCAGGAATTAATTTCGTGACGACCATTGCCCAAACGCCGATTAACGGAAATTGAATGATCGTATTCGCGACGTTAAATGAACCGTGAGCGAATGCGATTTGCATTTTTTCTTCCAGTGCGAGTATTGATGCCAACCATTCGACATACATCGTAAAAGGCACGAGTAAAATTAAAAAGATGACGGTCCCGAATAAGTTAAACAGTACGTGTACCGCTGCAGCACGACGCGCAGTAACAGAAGCTCCTAGTGCGGCTAAGATTGCGGTAATCGTCGTTCCGATATTGTCTCCGAATAAAATCGGTAAGGCTGCTTGTAAATCGACGAGACCTTCCGCATACAATCCTTGTAATATACCGACAGTCGCACTAGAACTTTGGACGATCAATGTAAAGATTGTACCGGCGATGACACCGAGAATGGGATTATCACTCATCGATAATGTAAACTCTGCAAAGGCGTCGAGTGAGCGTAACGGTTTCATCCCGCTACTCATCATTTCGAGTCCTAAAAAGAGTCCACCGAATCCGAACATCACTTCCCCGAAGTTTTTCACTTTATCTTTTTTAAAGAAAAAAATGAGAAACGATCCGACAGCCATAATCGGAAGGGCGTAGGCGCCGACATCTAAGCCGATGATGAATGCGGTGACCGTCGTTCCGATATTCGCGCCCATAATGACGCCGATCGCTTGACGTAATGTCATAAATCCAGCGCTAACGAGTCCGACCGTAATGACGGTCGTTCCTGAACTCGATTGAATGAGCACGGTGACGATAATTCCGACGAGCACACCCATAAACGGATTCGTCGTAAACTTATCTAAAATGCTTCGTAACCGGTCACCCGCTGCTTTTTGAAGCGCATCCCCCATAAACTGAATGGCGAATAAAAAAATACCGAGCCCACCTAAAAATTGAAAAATAATCCCTTGCCACTCGACTTCCACGATACGAATTCACTCCTCAACTCTAAAGATACATTTAGTATAGAGGGCGGAATAGAAAAGGGAAGAGGCGTTACAACAACTTTACATAACCGTTACAAAGTCTTCATAATGAGGAAATATAGTCCCACGATTGTTTTGCGAGTAAAGAAACAGTGACAACGATAAATAAAATTCGGACGTAACCGCTCCCGCGTTTCATCGCAAAGCGTGAACCGACGATGGAACCGACGATTTGTGCAGCTCCCATAATGAGGCCGTAAACGAACAACACTTCCCCGAGCATCATAAACATGAGGAGTGCTGCGAAGTTACTCCCAAAATTCAGCACTTTCGCATTGCCCGCTGCTTGTAAAAAGTCAAAGCCGCGCCACAATAATGCAAACATGAGGAACGAACCTGTACCAGGCCCTAAAAATCCATCATAAAATCCGATAAATGCAATAATTCCAGCGAATAAGAGGGCAGTGCTTGTCGAAAAGTGTTTCATTTGAGTGACGCTACCCCAATCTTTTTTCATGAGTGTGTATACCGCGATAATTGCGAGCATAATGAGCATGAGCGGTTTTAAGACGTTCGGATCGAAAAAAGAAACGGTGTAAGCACCGAGCATGGCACCGAAGAAAGAGAGAGGAAACAATTTCATCAATGACTTCACGTCGAGATGACCAGAGCGTAAAAACATGAAACTGCTCGTAAATGAACCGATGGAACTTGCTAATTTATTCGTCGCAAGTGCCGCAGTTGGCGAAATGCCTGTAAATAAAAGAGCAGGTAATGTAATGAGTCCTCCTCCGCCGACGACTGAGTCAACGAATGCTGCTAAAAATCCGAAAACAATTAAAATGAGTAAAATGGTGAGATTTAAATCTTCTAACAAAATGTTTCTCCTCGCTTTCTGTTTCCATTATAACGAATTTTCACATAATAAAATGATAAAAGTGCGCAAACTCAATGAATCGTTGAGCGTGCGCACTTAATGTTAGTCGATCGGACGAATCGTCACTTCAGGAAGCGCGTGATGACGAGCTGCACCGTGCATGACAGGTCCGACATATTCATTTAATTTCCAACCGTTTTGAATAGCTGCTGCGACGAATGCTTTCGCTTGAACGACCGCTTCTTGAACAGCGAGCCCGTTCGCTAAGTTTGCGGTAATCGCTGCTGCGAATGTACATCCTGCCCCGTGATTGTAATGAGAGTCGATGACGTCGCTTTCTAATACGTAAAATGCCTCACCATCATAAAATAAATCTGTCGCTTTTTCAGTAGGGAGTGAACGACCTCCTTTAATGACGACAGTTTGAGGTCCATGTGCATGAATGCGTTTTGCCGCTTCTTTCATTTCTTCAACTGTTTTTGGTGTTTTCATGCCCGCTAGTTGTCCCGCCTCAAATAAGTTCGGTGTCGTAACCATCGCATGTGGGAGTAAGTATTGAATCATCGCGTCGGTATTTCCAGGGTTGAGCACTTCATCTTCCCCTTTACATACCATGACAGGATCGATGACGACTTTCGAAGTTCCAGATTGTTGAATTGCATCTCCCGCAATTTGGATAACTTCTTCTGTCGCTAACATCCCAGTTTTCATCGCATCGATTCCTGTAGAGAGCGCTGTTTTAATTTGAGCTTGTAATACATCCGTCGGCAATGAGTAGACACCGTGTGCCCAATATTGGTCTGGATCCATCGTTACGACGACAGTGAGCGCAGTCATACCGTAAGTTCCATGTTCTTGGAATGTTTTCAAATCCGCTTGAATTCCAGCGCCGCCTGACGTATCTGAACCAGCAATTGTTAAAGTTTTCTTCATATTATATACACTTCTTTCTCGTTAGAATGAAATGAACAAATTATACATCTTAA
Source organism: Savagea sp. (assembly GCA_030152265.1). GTDB lineage: Bacteria > Bacillota > Bacilli > Bacillales_A > Planococcaceae > Savagea. The sequence continues at coordinate 24,917 of JASLHQ010000224.1, read as the reverse complement.
CAGAAAAAACGACTAGAGTCAGTTCATTTTGAATCGATAAGGTCAGAATTTACATACAATTAACAATCAGAATTATCTGTCAATACAAAAAGAATAAAATAAGTATAAATAACTATATAAAATAGGACTAAAGTGCATTGTTGAAATGGCGGAATCGATGTAAATTTATATTGTTCCAAGCGAACGAAATAAGTTTAAAAAATACAAAATCGGGCATAGACAAATAACGGTCTTATGCCGCTAACAACATAAAATACAAACCTCGTTAGGTGAGGCTCCTGTATGGAGATACGCTGCTACCCAGAAACGTCTACAGACGCCAATGGGTTAGCAAAAACAATCGATTTAAGGTTGTTTTTAATGTAGCTGGATTCGTCCTATGCCATACAGTGCTAAAGCTCAACGATTGAGGGTTGATCTGAGAAATGTCTATGAGACATTTTAAATTCGACGTGCCTTCAATTGTGGAGGTGCGTTTTTTGTTGTTCGAAAGGAGGGGTGAACATGAGGGATAATTCAGAACTGCCGGCCAGTAGGTCCAACCATCATACAAACAACAATCAAATACAATGTGTGAGCGAGGAAGTACCTCTGTTCACACCGGGAGGTTATTATTATGCTCAAAAAACGTATCCTCAATCATTTCGAACAACAGCGCCTTTACGAAATGATGAGCCATCCTGAAGTGTTACCATTCGTTCGCCACAAAGCGTATTCATTGGAAGAGTTCACAAATGTGAATCGTGAAACAATCGAAGCAGAACTTCGTGGCGAGCTCATTTCACGTGTCATTTTAGACGCGTATGAGCAACCAGCAGGAACAATTAATTTATTCGATATTCACGGAACGAGCGGCTTTTTAGCAACTTGGCTCGGTAAAGAATATCAAGGTAAAGGATTAAACCAAATGGCGAAATCCGAATTTTTATATGAAGTATTTACAACAACATCTATTGATACAGTGTACATGTGCATCCGTAACGAAAACATTCGCTCACAACGCGCAGCGATGAAATTACCTTACGTTTCAGAAGCGACAGCAGCGAGCTGGGCACATTTCGAAACAGTGCGTCAAGACTATGCACAATTTCAACTACTTCAAGTGAACAAAGAAGATTTTTTACGCTACAACGAACAAGTTGTTCCATTTATCGCAGCAGAAGCGATGGAAGTTGCGCCTATGTTAGTCGCAACAGAGGGGTAAGCGTATGGATCATTCAATACAAAGATATGAAAATCCGTAAATATGGAGAGAATACACTCCATCATTTACGGATTTTTTATCTTTCTAAAAATTATTTTTCCTATTTTACAAAGTTTAATAGAAGATAAATGTGATATCAAATCGACTTATCATATATGAAATTCATGCACGCTCTATACATAGTTGTCTAATATGAAAGAAAAAAGAAGTGAAAACGATCCGTTGGACAATTGTCTATTGAAATATGTAAAGAAAACAGTGTAAGTCGTAAAAAGGCCCGTTAATTTTTGTAGAAAGTAAACAAAGTTGTATATTTCAGTTAGACGAAACGAGCAAAAAAGAAAAAATGGAGCGATTCGTTTATTGTATTAAAAAAATAGAATGTCTAAAAAGATTATATAAATAATAAAAAACGTCTAAAACTGTCTGAATTATTTTAGTGGATCAATATTTTTTTAGGAAAAGAAATGGAATAAAAAGTATAAAAAAGCATTTGACAACATTTTAGTAGTGAGGTATATTTCACTCATATTAACAGCGTATTTGCTATTTCAAGCAGAAAAAACAGCTCTTGCATTATTTTAGGATATATTTGAAATTCAAAATGCGGTGCGAGATTGAATTTTTTCGCTGTTAGCGATAGGCTCCAGTATTCTTTCATAACTGTCTAGACATGATAAAGGGAAGTGTCGATAGAAAAGGATCTGGAGAATAGGTAGAGGAGGGTAGTTATAATGAGGAGTTAATGAATTCACATTTGTTTGTAAGCGCTTTCTTTATAGTGTTGGGGAACACGATCGATAGAAAAGAGCCGATTGGGGAATGGGCACTTCTTTTCTTCTTTGTAAAGTGAAACGCTACAAATGAAATAAAAGGGGGAAATAGAATATGAATGCGTATCAAAAAGAAGTATGGTTCACGATTATTATGTCAGCTATCTTTTTAGTAGTAGGTCACTCTGGTTTGTTGTTTGCGATGTTTCCGACAGATGCTATGCTCTTCGGGTTTCCAGTGATGTATATCGTCCCGATTTTGTCTGGCTGGTTCGGCGTTTTAATTTTAACGATCATTGCGGGGGCAATTGGGAATAAAATTGACGAAGCGATCGAACGTGAAAATGAGATGAAACGAGCAGAAGCAGCGGAAAAGAAATCGCCGGAAGGAGTGAACTAATATGGGGGAAAATGGATGGCAGCTTGAAAATCCGATCATCGGGATTGTCGTTGTAGCTTTAACGTTTTTATTATTCTATGTCGTTAGTTATATTTCCAACCGTTCGAGTAAATCGGTAGAAGATTTATATGCAGCAGGCGGAGGCGTCGGTGCATTTACGAACGGATTAGCGATGGCTTCTACTTATATGAGTATCGCGACGTTTTTAGGGGTTACAGGTCTTATTCTTAATATGAAAGTTCCATTCGTCATTATGTGGATTCAATTAATTTTAGCGATTCCTTTAATTACGATTATTTACGGAACCTCTTTACGACGTATGGGTGCATTTACACCGACTCACTTTATTCGTGAACGTTACGGAGTTCGAGCATCAATCGTCGCAGCACTCTTTATGATTTTAGTTCAAATTATGTACGCTTTAGGACAGATGATCGGAATTGCAGTAGCATTTGAAACATTGTTAGGAATTCCATATTTTGTAGGTCTTGTTGTTGGAGGGGTTCTTGTCATTGGTTATGTCACAATGGGAGGAATGTCTGGAGCGACAAATAATGCGGCGATTCAAATGGTCATCATTACATTAATGTTCGTTGTGCCACTCGGTGCTATTATGAAAGCGATGGGTGGATCGGGTTGGTATTTCCCACCACTTCTTTATGCGGACATGGTACCGACGATGTTGGAAGCAGTTCCTAACTTCTTTGACTATCAATATTCGGTGAAATGGTATTTCGCGATTATTCCAGCATTGACATTCGGGTCACTTGGCTTACCGCACTTAGCGATGCGTGTGTATACAGCATCTAGCCTTCAAAGTGCACGAAAAGCGATGGTTTGGTTCGCATTAGTATTAGGTGTCGTTTTCTCGGCGACATATGCGATGGGGTTCGCAGGTGTTTACTTTACAGAAACGACAGGCAATCCAATTTCTGTAGAAGACGCAGATAAATTAACGATTATTTTGAACCTTGTGTATAACTCGGAATGGGTGACAGCACTCGTTATTGCGGGAGCTGTATCAGCAGGGCTTTCTACTTTGAGTGGAAACTTAATTGCGATTGGGGCACTCATTTCACAAGATATCGTTTCGACATTACGTCCGCATTTAGCGAATAAATCAAAAGTACGTCTCGGTTATATTTCGATCGCACTCGGTGGTGTTGTCAGTGTCGTCTTAGCATTTAACCCACCTGATTTCTTAGTCGTTAGTATTTTATGGGCGTTCGGATTAGCAGCAGTAACGAACGCACCACTCATTGTCACGGGAGTTTGGTGGAAAGAGGCGAATAAATTCGGTGCGATGTCTGCCGCAATTATCGGTGGAATCGTCTACATCGTCGTATCACCGTTCGTCTTCCCTTCAATCGTCATTAGCGGTCATGCGATGACGGATGGTTTAGGGTTGTCAGGGGCAATGTTTACCGTACCGATCAGTTTCATTTTATTAATTGTCGTGTCGTACGTTACGAACCGTATGCCAGGACTCCAAAAATATTTAACGAAAACTGAAGATGCGGAGCTAATTGAACGTATTCATGGCTGGGAAACAGTTAACCCAGCGCGCTACAATAGTATGGTCGCAGCGGTTATTATCGTCGTTGGAAGTATTGCGATGTTCGCATGGGCGATCATGCCGTGGAATTTATAAAAGAAATGGAGAAATTCGGTGATTACATATCATCGAATTCTCCTTTTCTTCTATTAAAAGGGGGCGGAAATAATGAACTCACTCCAAACGATTAAAAGAAGTTTATTTTTAGATAAAGAAGCGATGGCGCAATTTAGCCAGTCTGAAAAAATGGGGAAGTGGAGTATTCTCCTTATCGGATTGCTCGGGGCTATATATGGAGGGCTTTCCATTTATCAAAATCTCGAAACTGTACAAGCTTTAGAATCACCTTTATTGCGTACGGTTTTAATGCCACTACTTCTCGTAGGTGTCGGTTTTGTTACAGTATGGTTAACTGTCTTTGTTTTTTCTTTATTGCTTTGGGCAGCAGCGCGTGGATTTGGCGGAGCGGGTATTTTACGCATCATCCGCCGTGTGACGAGCATAGCTCTTTTACCGGCAGCATTCGCGATGCCAGCGTTCATTACATTTACGAGCGGCGGGACGTTAACGACGCTTCATATCGGATTAGCGCTCGTAGCTCTCATTTGGATTTATTTACTTTGTGTTAAAGCGTTGGAAGCGACTCAACAATTTGAAACGAAAAAAGCGTATATTGCAGTTCTTATTATGTTTGTTTTTTTTACGAGTATTTATTATATTATATTGCCACCTGTTGCTTAACATCTTGCCGACGAACGTTTTGTACGTTCGTTTTTTATTTGTCTAAAATTGTTGTTTAGACGAAATAGAACGAGCAAGTGATGAAAGAAATATAGTTTGAAACGTGTATAGTATAGGGGTGTAAAAATATGTATACACAAAACTAGACGGTAGTGTATAATTGTATATACAAATAGTCACTTATACGTTTTTGAAACGTTGAAAGCGCTAACATTTATAGGTTGGCACATAACTTGCATTAATATATATGCAGATAAGCAAATCAACTGGAAAGGGGAAAAGTATGATGAGTAAATATTCAAACGTAACAGTAGAAAATCATATTGCAGTATTGGAGATTGATCACGCACCGGCGAATGCTCTATCTTCGCACGTTATTCAAGAGTTGCGAGATGAAGTGAAAAAATTGGGTGAGCAGGACGATGTTCATGCAATTATCATTACAGGAAAAGGACGTTTCTTCGTAGCAGGAGCGGACATTAAAGAATTCATTCCAGCGATGGGGAGCGATGAGAATGGATTAAATATGGCGAAAGCAGGACAAGCGTTATGCGATGAAATTGAAGCGTTACGCAAACCAGTAATCGCGGCAGTGAACGGTCCAGCATTAGGGGGCGGACTTGAAATTGCGTTAGGATGTCACGTTCGTTTAGCGAGTGAGAAGGCGATTTTAGGATTGCCTGAATTGAACTTAGGGTTAATTCCAGCATTTGGAGGAACGCAACGTCTCGCACGTTTGACAAATGAGGCAGTGGCACTCGATTTAATTTTATCAGGTCGTCACATTAGTGCAGCTGAAGCGAAAGATTTACACATCGTTCAATACGTCGTTCCAGGAGAAGAGTTACTCGATAAAGCGAAAGAAGTAGCAGCTTCTTACGTAAGTACTCATAGTAATACGTCAATTTCACGCGCAATGAAAGCTGTTCAAGAAGGACTTGCGACAACTTTAGAAGAAGGGTTGAAAGTAGAGCGTGAAATGTTCGCAGAATTGTTCTTAACAGAAGATGCGAAAGAAGGAGTTACGGCATTCAGCGAAAAACGTGCAGCTGAATTTAAGCATAAATAAGGAGGGGTTTTTGTGGGAGAAGTACTCGTTGTAAAACATGAGAACGGACTCGGAGAGTTAATTTTAAATCGTCCGAAAGCGTTAAACTCATTAAATACAGATATGCTTTTAATTATTCAAAAGGCGTTAGAAGAATGGAAAACAGATGATTCGGTGCAAGCGGTGTTGTTGCGCAGCGACTTAGAACGTGCGCTCTGTGCAGGTGGGGACATTAAAATGCTTCATGCGGCACAAGAATCAGAAGAGAATCGTCAAGCGGCGATGAACTTCTTTGACATTGAGTATGATGTTGATTTAATGATCGCAGAATATGACAAGCCGATTATCGCTTATTTAAATGGAATCGTCATGGGGGGCGGTGTCGGATTAACACAAGGAGCGAGTCACCGCATCGTGACAGAAACTACGCGTTGGGCGATGCCTGAAATGAATATCGGCTTCTTCCCAGATGTCGGTGGGTCATATTTCTTAAATCGAGCACCAGGGCAAGTTGGACGTTATTTAGCATTATCAGCGAGCACGATTGGTGCACAAGATGCGATTTATGCGAAAGTGGCGGATGAGTATGTGTTAAGCGAAAACTTATCAGCTTTAACAGAAGATTTAAAGCGAGCTGATTTTTCAAACGGTTCGGCGAAAGAAGTCGTTGAGCAAGCGATTGCAAAAGTTCGAGCAACATTCGACGGAGAAGGGAAGCTTGAACAACAACGTGCAGCAATCGATGAGCATTTCGCAAAAGAGACGGTGGAAGATATTATCGCATCGCTTGAAAGTGCCGACGATGAGTTTTCTCAAAAAACAGCAAGCATCGTAAAAGGGAAATCACCTGTTTCGTTAAAGGTAACGTTAGAACAATTAAAACGTGGAGAAGGAAAGTCGTTGAAAGACTGTTTAGCGATGGAATTAAATATCGGCTCGAATTTCTTAAAACATAAAGACTTTTATGAAGGAATTCGTTCAGTCGTCATCGACAAAGATCAAAATCCACAGTATGAGTATAAAAATTTAGAAGACGTTTCGGAGGCGTTTGTCGATTCATTTTTCACAGCGTAAATAGAAAGGTTTGGTGATGATATGTTTGCCTTTGAAAAAGAGACCGAAGTGAAAGATTGGATGCGTCGTAATTACTTAACGATTCAACATACGAGTATCGTTCGAGATGCGATTCATCTCGTTATGCAAGTTGAATTGAATGAATTGCCAGTCATTCAAGATGATAAAATTATCGGTGTTTTCAATTTAAAGACGTATGTACAAGCGTTGCAAAGTGCAGAGCAAATAGATCAAACAGACTCAGTCACCAAATGGATGAGCAAAACATTCGCTTACGTAATGGAAAATGAAAAGATGATGCATATCGAAACAGTGCCGAGCTATGTCGTCGATACGGACTATACGTTAATCGGCGTCGTCGATCAAGCTGTGCGTCACGATTATCATAAGGCGGCTGTACAAGAAATTAAACGTCTACAAGAATTGGAACATTGGTACAGTTTAACATTCGACCTCGCTTATGAAGGACTCGTTATCGTTGACAATGATGGCATTATTCGTGTTATGAACGATGCGTATTGTCGCTATGTCGGATTGAATAAAGAACAAGCGGTAGGCAAACGAGCAGCGGACGTTATTGAAAATACACGTTTACCTGTTGTGCTGAAGACGGGCGTACCTGAAAGAAGTCAAGCTCACGTATTAGGTGGTCATAACTTAGTCGTTCACCGCTTACCAATCTGGCGTGATAAAAAAGTCGTCGGAGCTGTCGGAATGCTGTTGTATGAAGGAGTTGCTGAAATTTATCAAGCAGTCCAGCGCATGCAAAAGCTAGAAGTGACAGATAAAGAGGGGATCCAAATAAGCTGGGATAACGAAGAAGAGCGTAACTCGACCGTGCGATTCGATGATATTTTAGGAGATAGTTTAATTATTACGCGAACGAAAAATATTGCGATTCGGGCGAGCGATACGAAAGCGACCGTGTTGATCACTGGGGAGAGCGGAGTTGGAAAAGAGCAATTTGCGAAAGCGATTCATGATATGGGAATTATGAAAGCGGGCAACTTCGTCAGTATCAACTGTGCAGCTATTCCAGATAATTTAATTGAATCAGAGCTTTTCGGTTATGAGGAAGGAGCTTTCACCGGAGCGAAACGTGGTGGCCATAAAGGAAAGTTCGAAATGGCTCACAATGGTACGTTATTTTTGGATGAAATCGGTGAAATGTCTTTAAACATTCAAGCGAAAATATTACGTGTGTTGCAAGAGCGTGAAGTAGAGCGAATTGGAGGGACAGAAGCGATTCCAATCGATACTCGAATTATTGCAGCGACGAACCGTAATTTAAAAGAGATGGTACAAGCGGGGGAGTTTCGCGAAGACTTGTATTATCGTTTAAATGTCATACCGATTGAAATTCCACCGTTAAGAGAACGTTTGACAGACATTCCGCTCATCGTGTCGTATAAGTTGAAAGAATTGGCGAAAAAATATGGCAAAGAGAAAACGATCGACGAACAAATTATTCGAAAGTTTTACAACCATAGTTGGCCTGGAAATGTTCGAGAACTCGTTAACATGTTAGAACGTTTATACGTTTTAACAGATGAAGATCATATTCGAATTAACGATTTGACGATTCATTTATTCCAAGAGCATGAGCAAGCAATTGCATCGCCTGTTCATCCACAACCTGTCGAAAATTTAGAAGAGCTGCTAGAAATGGAAGATCGACGTTCGATTATACGCGCTTTACAAGAAACGGGCGGCAATAAAACGAGAGCTGCACAATTATTAAATATATCAAGAGCGACACTTTATAATAAATTAAACCGTTATAAAATGTCTTAAATGTAAACGATGAAATGAAAGCGTTTTAATATGGCTCATGGTGAGCATCATGAGCCACATTATTTCACATATAGGGTAGTTAAAAAAGGGAGGATGTTTACGATGACAAGAACTTATATTTTTCCACAAATGAATGATACGACAAAAAATTTCGCACCAGATCACTTCAATGATGAAGAGAAATTAATTGAACAGACGGTGGAGCAATTCGCAGCAGAGCGAGTATATCCATCACTTGAAAAATTAGAGTCATACGACTACGCAACAGCACGTCAATTGTTTGAAGAAGCGGGAGAGCTCGGACTTTTAGGAGCGGATGTTCCAGAAGATTATGACGGGATGGAAATGGGGAAGAAAATTTCTGGCCTCGTCGCAGAAGGACTCGGACACGGCAGTAGTTTCGGAGTATCGTTCAACATACATACAGGAGTGGGAACACTTCCTTACATGTACTTCGGAACGCCAGAACAGAAGAAGAAATGCTTGCCGAAACTCGCTTCAGGAGAATGGATTGGTGCGTACGCATTGACAGAACCGAACGCTGGTTCAGATGCGCTCGCAGCGAAAGCGACAGCGAAATTAAACGACGACGGTTCTTACCGTTTAAATGGTGAGAAACAATGGATTACGAACGCTCACTTAGCGAATGTGTACGTTGTATTCGCAAAGACAGAAGAAGGCATGACGGCATTTATCGTCGAGCGCGATATGCCAGGTGTTTCAGTAGGACCTGAAGAACAGAAGATGGGGATCAAAGGTTCTTCGACAGCGACGTTAATTTTAGAAGATGTGAATGTCCCAGAAGAAAATATTTTAGGAGAGCGCGGTAAAGGGCATTACATCGCATTAAACATTTTAAACTTAGCTCGTCTAAAATTAGCATTCTCTAACATCGGATCAGGAAAACAAGCGTTCAATACAGCGCTTCAATATACGCAAGAACGTAAGCAATTCAATCGAGAATTATCGCAATTTTCAATGTTGCGCGAAAAGCTTGCGATGATGGCAGCATCGATCTATCGAGCGGAGACAGGTGTTTACTACACAGCACGTCTCATCGATGAAGAAGAGCTTTCAGAAGAAAATATTTTAAAAGTGTTGCCACAATATGCAGCAGATTGTGCATTGAATAAAGTAGCAGCATCTGAAATGCTCGACTATGTTGTCGATGAAGGGGTTCAAATGCACGGTGGATACGGATATATGGAAGAATATGATATCGAGCGCATGTACCGTGACGCGCGAATCAACCGTATTTTCGAAGGAACGAACGAAATTAACCGTCTCACAGTAGCTCGAAGCATTGCGAAGTTATTTGCAAAAGACGCATCGGTTTTTGAAGCGGATGATGCGTTAGGTAATGAGCAATATGATAAAGCGTTAGCAGCATTCAATAAAGTGATGCAAACATTGACGAATGAAGAAGTGATTTCATTAAAAGAGTTTGAAAATGAGCAAGAATTAATGCGACTCATTTCAGATACGGTGATGGACTTATACTTAATGAAAGCAGTGCTCATTCGCGTAGAAGAATCGAAAAAGCGCGACATCGAGCAAGCACTTGCAGCATACATTGCACATGACAGCAGCCGCAAAATTCAAGCGAACTTATTAGAAATTACAGCACGTATCGCAAAAGATCCAGCAGCACTCCAAGGGGAAATTCGTGATTTAACAGTAGATTCAGTGGACTTAATCGGTCTGAAGCGTCAAATTGCAGACTACATGATCGAAAAAGGTTCATATTCACTATAATTCAACACACATTCACAAAAGGGGGATTTTACATGAAAAAGGTAGGAATGATTGGACTCGGTAATATGGGATTACCGATGGCGAAAAACTTATTAGCGAAATTTGAAGTGTACGGAAACGACATCAATGAGGCAGCATTAAAAGAGTTAGAAAGTCTCGGGGGAAAAATTGCGACAGGTCCAGCACAGTTAGCGGAAGAATGTGACGTTATTTTAACGAGCTTGCCTTCTGAAGCGGTCGTCGATGCAGTTTATTTAGGAAAAGACGGTATTTTCAACAATACGACGGATGCGATTATCGTCGATACGAGTACAGTATCGCCAGAAATGAACTCGAAACTTGAGAAGATTGCGAAAGAGAAAAACATCCGATTTTTAGCTGCACCCGTGAGTGGAGGCGTCATCGGAGCGGAAAATCGTACTTTGACATTTATGGTCGGTGGAGATAAAGCAACATTCGATGAAGTAATGCCCGTATTCGAGCAATTAGGAGAAAATATTTTCTTAGTTGGTGAACAAATCGATAGCGGAACGACTGTGAAACTTATCAACAACTTATTGATCGGTTTCTATACAGCAGGAGTTGCAGAAGCGCTCCATATCGCGAACAAACAAAACATCGATTTAGATATGTTGTTCTCTATTTTAAATGTTAGTTATGGACAAAGCCGTATTTATGATCGTAACTACAATACATTTATCGCTAAAGATGATTATGAGCCAGGATTTGCGCTTGCACTTTTATTAAAAGACGTAAACTTCGCATTAGATTTAGCGAAAAGTCACGGTCTCGATTTGCCAATTAGTGAACAATTACAACAATTGTACACACAAGCAAACGAGGAAGGATACGGTCCGAAAGATATGGCTGTCTTGTATGAACGAGTAAAAGAACAGTCAAAATAAATAAAATTTATGATTGAAGCAAGAAAGAGTGTATGAGAGTAAATTGTTATTTTAAAACGAAATAGAAAGGAAGTCGATCACTTCCTTTCTTCGTTCTAATTTTTTACAAAAATGGGTTGAAATCTCTTAATGTAAGGGTTATCATTAATGTAATGATTTTTGTGAAGGGGAAAGCAGAAATCATTTATTATTATTTTTAAGTAATTTTTATTCATACTTAAATTTGGGGTTAACACACTTTAGTAATTCAAACGGAGGGGAATGCGTTATGACAAACAAAGACATTATTGCACCAGAGAACTATAATATTATTCAAGAATTCGAACAGTTTACATCTGATCCTGAAAGAATTGCACTCGTTTGGCAAAGTGAAGCAGGGGAAGAAAAGAAGATTACGTATGATGAATTAATTAAAGGTGCAAATAAAATTGGAAACGTTTTCAAAAAACAGGGGTTGAAAAAAGGTGATGCGATTCTCGTTATGCTTCCACGTTTAATCGAGGCATACCAAACGTATATCGCAGCATTAAAAATTGGTTTAATCGTTGCACCAAGTTCAGAATTACTTCGCGCAAGCGATTTAAAATATCGTATTAACCACGGTGATATTAAAGCGGTCGTATCTTATCATCCATATGTCGATCGTTTCAATGACGTGGAAGAAGTTCAAGAAGTTGAACGATTCGTTGTAGGTGGCGATACAGACAATTGGACAAACTTAATCGCTGCAGCAGATTCAGAATCGAATGAATTAGAAATGTCGGATACGACACGCGACTCAACAGCGTTCCTATCGTTTACATCAGGGACGACAGGAAATCCGAAAGCAGTTATTCATGCGCACGGATGGGGGTATACACACCTTCGTTTAGCAGCTAAAAAATGGTTGACGATTAAAGAAGGAGATCGTGTATGGGCAACGGCAGGTCCAGGATGGCAAAAGTGGATTTGGAGTCCGTTCTTAGCAACGCTCGGACTCGGAGCAACAGGTTACGCTTACTACGGTAGCTTCGATCCGGAGAAGTATTTACAAATGCTTCAAGACAATGAAATTAACGTCCTTTGCTGTACACCGACAGAGTACCGCCTCATGTCGATCGTTGATGATATTGGCAAATACGACTTAAGCAAATTACGTTCTGCTGTATCAGCAGGAGAGCCGTTGAACCGTGAAGTAATGGATACGTTCAAAAAGCACTTTAACTTAACGGTGCGTGACGGATACGGTCAAACAGAAAACACATTGTTAATCGGTGTGTTAGAAGGAATGGAAGTTCGTCCAGGATCGATGGGTAAACCGATGTTTGAAGGCATGATTGAAATTATCGATGACGAAGGAAAGCCGACAGCTGTAGGACAAGTTGGAGATATCGCGATTCATAAAGATACACCTGCATTGTTCCGTGGTTACTACAAAGAGCCAGAGCGTACAGCAGCTCAATTCCGTGGTGATTACTACGTGACGGGAGACCGCGCTTCGAAAGACGAGGACGGGTACTACTGGTTTGAAGGTCGTTCAGATGATATTATTATCAGCTCGGGTTATACAATTGGACCTTTCGAAGTTGAAGATGCATTGCTCAAACACCCAGCTGTTCAAGAGTGTGCGGTCGTTGCAAGCCCAGACCCAATTCGTGGTAGCGTCGTTAAAGCATTCATCGTATTGCGTGGCAATAAATACACGCCAGGTGAAGAATTAACGAAAGAAATTCAAGATCACGTGAAAACAGTAACAGCACCTTATAAGTACCCACGTATTATTGAATTCGTTGAGGAGCTTCCGAAAACAATTTCAGGGAAAATCCGCCGTGTTGAATTACGTGAACAAGAAGAATAAAAGTTTCGAGCGTATAGACAAAGCTTCTTTGTCTATACGCTTTTTTCATAATGAGACGTTAAAATGTCGTGTAACCATTTGTTTTTCATATCATTAAATACGAAGCCTTCAAAAAAATATGGTATGATAAAGCTAATCTTTAGGAGGATTTCGTATGATTCGAATTGGATTAACAGGATGGGGGGACCACCCGTCCTTGTACACGTCGACAGCATCTTATAAGTTAGCTGATTACAGTGCTCATTTCCCTTTAGTTGAGGTAGATTCTAGCTTTTATGCGATACCTCGTCAAACGACCATTGAAAAATGGATCGCGGAAACACCTGACTCGTTTCAATTTATTGTGAAAGCATATAGGGGAATGACGGGACATTTACCGAAATTTGAATGGCCGTTTGACACAGCAGAAGAGATGTTTGAAGCATATCGACAAGCATTTTTACCGATGCAGCAGTCGGGAAAATTAGCGTTCTTACTCTTTCAGTTTCCCCCTTCTTTTCTTTGTGGAACGAAAGAAGTAAATTTATTGCGATACATTCGACAGCAACTACCTGAGTTCGATATCGCCATTGAGTTTCGACATATGTCTTGGTTTGAAGGAGAGCGAGCTCAAGAAACATTGCAATTTTTGGAGGAGCATCGTTTCATTCATACGATTGTGGACGAGCCACAAGTCGGTATGGGGTGCGTGCCGAAAATTGTTGCGCAAACTGCACCGAAAATGTTTTATCGTTTACATGGACGGAATGACAAAGGATGGGTCAATACATTTGGCTCTTCAGAAGCGTGGCGAAAAGTGCGCTATTTATACAATTATTCGGAACGAGAGTTATCAGATTTACAAAAAGTTGTACAACGAGAACAAGGTGAACAATACATTATTTTTAACAACAATTCAGGACATCACGCTGCACCCAACGCGAAGCGTCTTCAACAGTTATTACAAATTGAATATGAAGATTTAGCACCGATGCAACTGGATTTATTTAAGGAGGATTTGTAATGGCATATGTTATATTGGCGCTCATCGCGCTCGCTTCAGGTGTCATCGGAGCGCTTGTCGGATTAGGTGGCGGTATCATACTCGTTCCGCTCACACTATACTTCGGAGCTGAACTCGGATGGATTGAAGGGATTAACCCGCAAAAAGTAGTCGGCCTTTCTGTCATCATGATGATTTTCACAGGATTATCGTCTACGCTATCTCATATGAAAGCGAAAACAGTCGATTATCGAAGTGGCCTTATTTTCTTTGCGGGAAGTGTTCCAGGTACATTGATTGGGGCTTACGTAAACAAAGGTTTAGAAATCGCGTCATTTAACTTATATTTCGGAATTTTATTAATTATTTTAGCGACGATTTTACTCGTACGAGACAAAGTGAAGCCGATCCATTGGTTTGTCGATCACGGTACGAAACGTACTTTCGTCGATCCGGCAGGAGAAACGCACATCTATGGATATCCGATTTGGTTCGCATTATTGTTGACATTCGGAATCGGTTTCGCATCAGGGTTGTTTGGAATTGGTGGGGGATCAATCCTCGTACCTGCGATGCTTATTTTGTTTTTGTTCCCACCACATGTGGCGGTTGCAACAAGTATGTTTATGGTCTTTTTATCAGCGATCGTCAACTCGATTTCGCACATTTATTTAGGAAACGTTCCGTGGTTATATACACTCCCTGTCATTCCAGCTGCTTATCTCGGAGCGACTCTCGGTTCTATATTGAATCGTAAAATGCAATCGAAGACAGTCGTCACGATGTTGCGTATTATATTACTCATTATCGGGATTCGTTCAATTATTGATGGTATATGGGGGTGAACGAAATGGATTCATTAGAAACCATTCATATTTATCATTTAAATGACGTGCATAGTCATTTTCATAATTGGCCTCAAATGAGCCGTTTTATTCGTGAGAAAACAGCGCTTCATCAAAAAGAAGGAGCTTCTACGTTCACTTTCGACTTAGGTGATTTTATCGATCGCTCTCATCCGTTGACCGATGCGACAAAAGGTAAAGCAAACGTACAACTTTTGAATGAAATGGGTGTTGACGCGGTAACAATCGGCAATAATGAAGGAATTACGATGGCCCATGAAGATTTGAAAAGCTTGTATGAAAAAGCGAAGTTTGATGTACTCGTCAGCAATTTAAATCATTTGGACGGAACACCTTTTGCAAAACTCTCCGCTATTTATGAAACACCATTTGGCACGAAAATTGGCGTATTCGGTGTGACAGCTCCTTATTATCAGTTTTATAAACAGTTAGAGTGGGAAGTGACAGACCCTTATGAAGCAGTTGCTGAAATGGTTGAGGTGTTAGCGGCTAATGTAGACATTTTAATTTGTCTCTCTCACATCGGTGAACGATTCGACCGTGAAATTGCGAAGCGTCATCCAGAACTGACCATTATTTTAGGTGCACATACGCACCATTTATTTAAACATGGCGAACGTGTGAATGAGAGCTTGTTAGGAGCGACAGGAAAGTATGCGGAGTATATTGGACATATGAAGTTAAAAGTCGATGAAAATCATCGGGTCGTCAGTCGTCGTGCAGGCGT
Source organism: Savagea sp. (assembly GCA_030152265.1). Lineage (GTDB taxonomy): Bacteria > Bacillota > Bacilli > Bacillales_A > Planococcaceae > Savagea. The sequence continues at coordinate 9,256 of JASLHQ010000224.1, read as the reverse complement.
CATTCGGACGGATCAACTTGCGGTGACGTATCAAGATGCGCAGTTTTCAGAAGACTATATGAAAAAAGGAAAAGAATTGTTAAACAAACCGATTTTTCATAATGAATTTAATTTGAGCAATGATTTATTTCAAACGACCGATCTCGATCGCTTTTTCGGACGAGCACTTTTAGAGTATACAAGTGCAGATTGTGCGATGTTTAATTCAGGTATTTTTTTAGGAAGTTTGAGACGTGGGTACGTGACGAGCGAACAACTCCATGAATTGTTACCTCACCCTATCAATGTCGCGACAGTAGAAGTGGAAGGGGCATTTTTACTCCACATTTATGAAAAGACGAAAGCGGAAGATTGGCCGAGAATTGAAGTGCGTGGATTAGGATTTAGAGGAACGTTGATGGGAAAAATGCATTTTGAACGGATGTATGAAAAAACAGATGGTACAATCTTTATCGGAAATCGACCGTTGCGTCGTGATGAAACGTACACTTTAGCGACATTAGATATGTTTACGTTCGGATTTTTCTTCCCAGAATTATCCGAACTGCCGAAAAAATATTACATGCCAGAACTTATTCGAGATGTGTTCGCTTGGTATGGGGTACGTTCCTTCGGAGAACTATCTTCATGAGCGCTTGCATGCGATGCGAAAAACTGTTAAAGTAAATGCACAAAAGAAAATAGTGTGAAGTAGAGGTTGCAAAATCGAAGAGTATCTTTTTGGAGCGGACAGCGAAGAAGAAGAGAGAAAGGCGGTTTTGCCGAAAAGTAGAAGAGGTCACTGTTCTGCTTTGGGGTTACATAAAATATGTGTAACACTGTCATCCGAAAGATGTTGGGCTACTTAAAATGTTCAGTGAATGAACATTAGCCTAAAACCGATACGTTCCCGCGTATCGGTTTTTTGAATAGAGAGGAGTTTTTCATATGATTGGTAGTATTGCGTCGATTGTTCCACCGATTATTGCGATTGTCATGGTGTTATTAACGAAACGTGTCATTTTATCGCTCGGGTTCGGTATTTTAAGTGCCGCGATTTTAATTAGTTTAGATGGCCATTCATTTTTCACGGTGTTAGGAAAAGGAATGATCGCTTCTCTATGGGACGGAGAAGCGTTTAACTGGAGTAACATCTTCATTATGTTGTTCATTTTATTGTTAGGTATTATTACAGCGTTCGTCAGTTTATCAGGCGGCACGAGAGCGTTCGCTGATTGGGCGACGAGACGAGTGAAAACACGTCGCGGAGCGAAATTGTTAACGGTCTTTTTAGGTCTTTTGTTTTTCATTGATGACTATTTCAACGCTTTAGCGGTCGGACAAATTGCGCGCCCGATTAGCGATAAACAACGTGTGTCACGTGCACAACTCGCATACTTTATCGACTCAACGAGCGCACCGATTTGTGTCGTCTCACCAATTTCAAGTTGGGGAGCATTTTTAATTGGTCAGCTCGCACCGATTTTAGGTGCCGCGGCAATCGTGACATATTCGCCGTTATCAGCTTTCGTTTTAATGGCTCCGATGAACTTTTACGTCGTAGCGACATTGATTTTCGTCTTTTATTTCGCTTTGACGAACGTTTCATTTGGAGGTATGCGTGACCACGAAATGCGCGCTATTGAAACGGGTGAATTGTACGATGCGTCAAAAGATATTCCAGGAGAGTTAAAGGAAGATTTCCCAGAGCATAGTTACGGTCGTGTACGAGATTTAGTATTGCCAATCGTCGTATTAATTTTCGTGACATTTACGATGATGTTCATTACGGGAGCACGCGCAAGCGGTAGTATGAGCATTTGGGCTATTTTTGAAGAGACGGACGTTCCGTTATCATTAGCTGTCGGGGGATTAATCGGGGCGTCACTAGCCGTCGCTTTATACATTGGACAAATGAAGAAAAACGAAACGGCTTCTTGGGGCTGGGTCGGTACAGCATTAAAAACAGGCCTTCAATCGATGGCTCCAGCGGTTCTCATTTTATTTTTCGCTTGGGCGTTGACAGACTTTATCGGAACGTTAGAAACAGGGAGTTATTTAGCATCCATCGTCGAACAGACGAACGTTTCGCCAGCCTTTTTACCGCTCGTTCTCTTTATTTTTGGTGGTTTAATTGCCTTTTCAACAGGGACATCTTGGGGTTCGTTCGGTATTTTATTACCGATCGCGGCAGATGTCATGATCGCGACAGATGTGTCATTATTGTTGCCCGCTATGAGTGCTGTATTAGCAGGAGCAGTATTCGGAGACCACTGTTCACCAATTTCAGATACGACGATTTTATCGGCGACAGGCGCGGGCTGTAACCATATCGATCACGTATCGACACAGTTGCCATATGCGATTTTATCAGCGCTCGTCGCAGGCTTCGGTTATCTCGTGTTCGCCTTTACGACATCGATTGTCATTAGCTTAATTGCATTATTGATTGTGATGGTCATTGTTTTAACTGTTTTATCAAAAAGAAGCAAGATGCCAGTCGCATTATGAGAGAGAAAGACGTTAAGAAGTAGAAACATTACTTTTTAACGTCTTTTTTGTAATTTTTAACGAAAAACGTTCACTGTATTGACAATATTCAGAATATTAGATAAGATTCCGGTATAATAAATGAAAAGTAAGAAGAAAGGGGTGGGGCATATGGACAATCAACAAAATTCACAATGGGGTACACGAGCAGGTTTTATTTTAGCAGCAATCGGTTCAGCAGTAGGACTCGGTAACATTTGGCGTTTTCCATACGTTGCGTATGAAAACGGTGGAGGCGCTTTCTTTATTCCGTATTTATTCGCATTATTAACTGCAGGAATCCCTATTTTGATTATGGAATTTACGATCGGGCATAAATATCGTGGTTCTAGTCCGTTGTCATTTTTTAGATTAGCAGGGAAGAAAGCAGAATGGATCGGCTGGTGGGGTGTCATTGTCGCTTTCGTCATTTCCACTTATTACTCGGTCATCATTGCCTGGGCAATAAAATATACAGGTTATGCGTTTACGATGAAATGGGGACAAGATACGAAAGATTTCTTATATGGGGATGTATTGAAACTTTCAGAAGTGCCTGGAGAAATCGGGGGATTCGTTCCGGGCGTGCTCATTCCACATTTATTCGTTTGGGCAATTGTTTTCCTCATTTTATTCGGGGGAGTTAAAAAAGGAATAGAATTTGCGAATAGAATTTTCATTCCATTATTAACGGTTGTTTTCATTGCGATTGTCATTCGCGCTGTCACTTTACCTGGTGCAATGATTGGATTACAGTCATTTTTCCAACCAGACTTAAGCAAGTTGACGAACGCGACCGTTTGGGTAGCGGCATACGGTCATATTTTCTTCAGTTTATCGATCGCCTTTGCCATTATGATTACGTATTCAAGTTATTTACCTAAAAAATCAGACGTGACGAACAACGCGTTTATTACAGGGTTCGCAAACTCAAGCTTCGAATTGTTAGCAGGGATTGGAGTATTCGCGGCGCTCGGATTCATGGCTTTACAAAGTGGCTTACCGATTGATAAAGTCGTATCAGCAGGTGTCGGATTAGCATTCGTCGCATTCCCATCTATCATCAATGAAATGCCGGGAATGAATGCGATTTTCGGAGTGTTATTCTTCTTATCTTTAACGTTAGCAGGAATTTCATCGTTAATTTCCATTGTTGAAACGTACATTGCAGGAATTCAAGATAAATTTAATATTTCACGTGGGAAAGCGGTCTTTTTCGGAGTTGGCTTATCGATGTTATTTTCTTTAATTTACTCGACGAATAGCGGTCTTTATTTCTTAGACACAGTCGATTACTTCATTAACAATTTCGGTGTAGCAGCACTCGGATTAGTAGAAGTTGTCGCGATCGTTTGGGTATTCAAAAAGCTCGATACGTTACAAACGCATGCGGATGCTGTATCCGATATTCGTTTAGGAGCATGGTGGAGAATTTCATTGCGTTACATTACACCAGTTGTACTCGGTTACATGTTTATCGATTTATTACGCGTTAACGTTATGCGATTACATGATTCAAAAACAGGAAACTACGAAGGGTATACGAATGAGTTCATCATGACAGCGGGTTGGTCAGTTGCTGTAGGGGCATTAGTATTCGGCATCCTCTTCATGCTGTTGAAATGGCGTAAAGATCCACAGAGAGAACTGTATAAATAGGAGGGGTACTTATGACAGCTAGTGCAATCTTTATGATGATTGTCGGAATTTTAATTATTTGGGGCGGTCTTGCAGCGAGTATCGTTCATGCTGTTATGAAATCGAGAAGGTCGATTGAAGGAAATTAAGCGAATTTCATAAAAAAGTGAGCAAGAATGTTTTGTTGTCGACATTTGCAATTTGTGTTACATTGACAAATAGAATGGGCACTCAAATTTTCTGAAAGAAACGGAGTCGAGCAAAGTGACAACAAAACGTAAAGATGAATACTTACGCAAACCGGAATGGTTGAAAATTAAGTTAAATACGAACGAAAACTATACAGGGTTAAAGAAGTTAATGCGTGAAAAAAACTTGCATACGGTATGTGAAGAAGCGAAATGTCCGAACATTCATGAATGTTGGGCAGAGCGCCGTACAGCGACGTTCATGATTTTAGGAGATACGTGTACACGTGCTTGCCGTTTCTGTGCGGTAAAAACTGGACTTCCGACAGAATTAGACCGTGCGGAGCCAGAGCGTGTAGCGGATTCTGTCGCATTAATGAACTTAAAGCACGCGGTTGTAACAGCTGTAGCACGAGATGATTTAAAAGATGGTGGCTCGGAGATTTTCGCTGAAACGATTCGTGCGATTCGTCGTAAAAGTCCATTTACAACAGTCGAAGTCCTTCCTTCTGATATGGGGGGAGATATCGACAATTTACAACGTTTAATGGATGCGAAACCAGATATTTTAAACCATAATATCGAGACTGTTGAACGTTTAACACCACGTGTTCGCGCACGCGCAACGTACCCGCGTTCACTTGAGCTTTTACGTCGTGCGAAAGAAATGTATCCTGAAATTCCAACAAAATCATCATTGATGGTAGGACTTGGAGAAACGAAGGAAGAAATCATTCAAACGATGGATGATCTTCGCGCAAACAATGTCGACATCATGACGATTGGTCAATATTTACAACCGTCACGCAAACATTTAAAAGTACAAAAATATTATACGCCTGAAGAGTTTAATGAATTATATGAAATCGCTATGTCAAAAGGCTTCTCACATTGCGAGGCAGGTCCACTCGTACGTTCAAGTTACCATGCGGATGAACAAGTGAACGCTGCAGCTCGTGAGCGTCAAAAACAAGGTGAACAAGAGCTTCAAGCGAAACAATAATCGATTGGAGAATCTATTCGTGGAAATTAAAATTGGTAAATTTCAATACGAGTTAATACATGATCATAAAGAGGCGTTTCAAGAAGAAGTATTCGTGGAACGCTACACAGACATTTTAGGGAAATATGATTATATCGTCGGGGATTGGGGCTACGGTCAACTGCGATTAAAAGGATTTTATGAGGACCGCCATCCGAAATCCACGTTTGAAACGAAGTATAGCAATGTGCAAGATTACTTATACGAATATTGTAATTTTGGCTGTGCGTACTTTATCGTGAAAAAATTGAAAAAACAATGAGGCCATCGCCACGCTATAAAGCGAAGGAATGTTCAGCAATGAGCAATCCTTCGCTTTTTTGTTGGAACTTCAATGCGTATCCTCAAATAATTATGATATGATAATACGTAATGATAAAATTTATTATTTAGTTGGAGGGGTCATCATGTATTTTGTAGACCGAAATAAAATTAATGACACATTGCAACATATGGATCAATTGTTAGAAGTGTTCAATGAGCGTTCTGAATGGACAGAAACGACAGTAGAGCAACTCGCATTAGAGCGTTTGACACATGTCGTCATCGAGTCGATTATCGATGTCGGAAATGCGATGATTGATGGATTTATTATGCGCGACCCAGGAAGTTACGAAGATATTATTGACATTATGGACGATGAGGAAGTCATTACGGACGATATGGTTGAACCGTTAAAAGCAGTCGTTGCACTTCGTAAAGAAATCGTTCAACAGTTTACGAATATGAATCATTTAGCGATGTATACAGCGATGCAAAAAAGTATGCCAGCTTTACAAAATTGGTCAAAACGAGTGAATTATTATTTGGAAAATGAACTCGGACCTGTATCAGCATTTTTACCTGAGGATCACGCATAATGAAACAGTACCGTGCGTATTGTTTTGATTTAGATGGCACTGTATATAAAGGGACGGAAGTGATCGAAGCAGCAGCTGAAACGATTCGTCGCTTACAACAAAAAGGAATTGAACCTTACTATATTACGAATAACGCTTCAGTTAATCGAGAAGATGTTGAGAAAAAGTTAGAAAATATGGGAATCAACGCCGTTCGTGAGCGTATTTATACGACAGCAGTAGCTTCTGCTTTATATTGTGCTGAGCATTACGCTTCTTCGCGCATTTATTTATACGGAGAAGAAGGTTTGCGAAAAGCATTCGCTGAACACAATCTTCACGTTGTAGGACCAGAAGAAGCGGACGTTGCAGTCGTCGGCATTAATCGTGAGTCGACGTATGAAAGTTTATCCGAAGTGATGAATGTCATTCGAAACGGCGCAACATTTATCGCGACGAATAGCGATAAAATTATTCCGACGGCGACAGGTTTCGGTGTCGGCAATGGTTCATTCATTCGACTTCTTGCGCATGCGACAGGTATTGAACCACTCTATATCGGAAAGCCGGAATCGACGATGCTTGAACTCGTTCGTGACAGTGGTGGATATGCAAAAGAAGATATGGTGATGATCGGTGACAATTATGACACAGATATTTTATGTGGCATTCGTTATGAAATCGATACGATTCACGTCGCAGGAGGCGTTCATACGAAAGAACAAATACAAGAACGTGAACTACAACCTACTTACTTTGTAAATACTTTAACTGAAATAATATGAAAAAATGCCCTTTTCCTCAAAACTTTCACATAGAAAGACAAGGAAAAGGGCATTTTTCTTTTAAAAGAGAGGATTATCCTCAATGTATTGATAAATGCGCTCCGTTAATTGTTCAGGCGTTTCAGCTTCTACGATATCGCCATTTACGAGCGCGTATAAACCTTCTGTACATTTCGTACAGTAACTTAAACAACCGTACTCGAGCACGTCTAAGTTCGGATCGCGTTCTAACGTTTCGAACGTCTCTTGTGCACCTTGTGCGAGATTTGAAATGCAAAATTCGATTATTGGATTCACTCTGTTCACCTCACCTTTAAAATGTACGCTGTTTTTTCTAAGCCGTCAATAAATAAAAATCATTGTGAAACTTTGCACAAACTGCTATAATCAAAAGTAGAAAAGTTCGGACTATAACAAAAGGTGAAGGAGAATAACATGAGAAAACTACTGTTATTAGGTGCAGGATACGGAAATATGCGTATTTTATTGCGTTTATTAAACAAAGACTTACCAGAAGATATCGATATTACATTAGTCGATCGCACGCCATTTCATAGTTTAAAAACAGAATTTTATGCGATTGCGGCTGGAACAGTTCCAGACTCAGAAATACGCGTAGCACTTCCAGAACATCCACAATTAACATTTGTAGAAGGGGAAGTATCTCGCATTGATGCAGATCAACAATTTGTTGAGCTAGGGGACGGTAAACAATTACAATATGATGAATTAGTGATTGGCTTAGGGTGTGAAGATAATTATCACGACGTGCCTGGAGCTGCTGAGCATACATACAGCATTCAAACGATCGGCGATTCACGCCAAACATATCAAACATTGCTTGGATTACCAGGTGGTTCAACGGTTGGGATTGTCGGAGCGGGATTGAGTGGAATTGAACTTGCGAGTGAACTTCGCGAAAGCCGACCAGATTTAAAAATTAAATTGTTCGACCGTGGACCGCGTATTTTGCGGGACTTCCCAGAACGTTTAAGTAACTATGTAAAAAGTTGGTTCGATGAGCATAATGTAGATGTAGTAGCGGAGTCGAATATTACGAAAGTAGAACCGAAGTGTTTATATAATCATAAAGAAACGATTCCAGTCGATGCCGTTGTGTGGACAGCAGGAGTACGTCCTGTGAAACCTGTTCGTGAACTTGAAGTAGAAAAAACTAGCGGTGGACGCGTCGTCTTGAATCAATATCATCAAGTGCCAGAACGAGATAATATTTATGTCGTTGGAGATTGTGCAGCTTTACCACATGCTCCAAGTGCACAATTAGCGGAAGTTCAAGCGGAACAAATCGTTACTGTGTTACGCAAAGTGTGGACGAATGAACCATTACCGGAGAAAATGCCAGAATTAAAGTTAAAAGGATTTATGGGATCACTCGGTAAGAAAAAAGGTTTTGCTTACGTTGCCGATCGCACGGTGACAGGTCGCATTGCACGTCTGATGAAATCAGGATTACTCTGGTTTTATAAATGGCATAATAACTAAAAAAGAATCTCCTTCTGAAATTTGAAGGAGATTCTTTTTTATTAGAATAACTATTAAGAGAGTATACCTATTTGATAAGAGAAAGAACGATAAAATATTCATTTCCATATAGATGACAATGAAAATCAAGCTTATTCATTCTCAATTAAAAGAGTTCATGCTATAATGAAAAAAACTCAAGTAACTTTGAGTAAAAGTTAAACGTGAAAGGAGCATCCATCAATGTCACAAGAATTAATGGAACCTGTACAGGAAGTATTGGATAAATTACGCCCATTCCTCATCCGTGATGGAGGGGACTGTGAATTAGTAGATGTGGAAGACGGAATTGTAAAATTACGTCTACTCGGAGCATGCGGTACGTGCCCAAGTTCAACGATTACGTTAAAAGCAGGAATTGAACGCGCACTTTTAGAAGAAGTACCAGGTGTTGTGGAAGTCGAGCAAGTCTTTTAGTTGAACGTATGAAAAATGTAGACAAAGTGCTTGCACTTTGTCTACATTTCTTTCTATTCAGATTGATCGCCATGAAGTTCACGAATTTCTTGCCAACGTTCTTTAGCGAGATCGACAGCTTTCGGATCAGTAGAGTTCTTTTGATTACTGATAATATAGCTGAAGTTACGAATTGCTTCGTCCTTGTCTCCAATTCGCCATGATAATTCAGCGATTAAGTAGACGACGCGCGTTTCGGACATCGTAGTACCTACATGATCACCCGTTGTGAATGCTTCTTTGTAAGCGTCGCGTGAA
>JASLHQ010000193.1 GCA_030152265.1 Savagea sp. | reverse complement strand
GAAGTGAACGTCCTCGTCCATCACGAAGAAACGAACGGAGCACCCGTCATCATCGCAGACAACCCGACATATTACAATTTGATTGGGAAAGTCGAATATGAAAGTCGCATGGGGGTCATGAGCACGAACTTCACTAAAATCAAACCAGGGTTTTTACATGAAGCGAACGGTGGCTATTTAATTATTCAAGCGCGCGACTTGTTGACGAAAAGTTACGCATGGGAAGGGTTAAAACGCGCCCTCCTCCATAAAGAATTGAAAATCGAAAATATCGCAGAACATGCGAGTTTAGTCGCAACGACATCGCTGCAACCAGAAGCGCTCCCTCTCGATGTGAAAGTCATTTTAATCGGCAACGTCGACACGTACCAAATGCTCTACCATTATGACGAGGATTTCCGAAAACTATTTAAAATAAAAGTCGATTTCGACGTGGAAATGGACGCTTCTGAACAAAATATGATGAGCCTCGTCCGTTTCATTCATACGCATGCGACAGAGCATAACTTACTTCCTTTTCACCGGGATGCCGTCGCACGCATTATCGAATATAGTATGCGACTTGCTGACGAACAGACGAAATTGTCGACGCGCTTTAACGAACTCGTCGAATTGCTCTACGAAGCGGATACGTGGGCGAGACTCGAAGAAGCAACGACGATTCACGCGTCTCACATTCAAAAAACGATCGCAGAAAAACAATACCGCAACAATTTATACGAAGAAAAAGTACAACAAAACATTATTGACGATACGATTTTAATCGAAACGTCGGGCGCAAGCGTCGGACAAGTGAATGGACTCGCCGTTCTCAACCTCGGACAATACCAATTCGGAAAACCGACTCGCATTACTGCGACGACGTTCGTCGGCGAAAGTGGCATCGTCAATATCGAACGAGAAAGTGAATTATCGGGAAGCTTCCACAATAAAGGGGTATACATTTTAAGCGGATATCTCGGACAAACATTCGCGCAACAATTCCCGCTCTCTTTAACCGCTCACCTTGCATTTGAACAATCGTACAGTGGCGTCGATGGGGACAGTGCATCGAGCACCGAATTGTACGCTCTCCTTTCGAGCTTAGCGAATGTGCCGATTAAACAAGGACTCGCTGTGACAGGCTCCGTCAACCAAAAAGGAGAAGTTCAACCGATCGGAGGCGTCAACGAAAAAATTGAAGGTTTCTTCGCCATTTGTGACAAACAAGGACTGACTGGAGAACAAGGCGTACTCATCCCGAAAGCGAACGTGCGACAACTTATGTTAAACGACCGAGTAATCGAAGCGGTGGCCGCTGGAAAATTCCACATTTATGCGATCGAAACGATTGAACAAGGTATCGAAATTTTAACAGGAGTTCCCGCTGGTCTAAATGAAGATAGTTCTTTTGAACCTAATTCTATTTATGATCTCGCGCATAAAACTTTGAAGAAATTCGCATCATTCGCTAGAAAAAACGTTTAATTACTCGTTTGAGCTCTTTCCTATCTTTTAGGTCTTTTCCCTTACTCCCTCTATTTATTTTATTTTTTTATGCAATTTTATTTTTTAGTGTTTGCTATTTTCATAAAGGTATTATATGATGATGTTACAAATTCATAGTCCAATTAAAGCGCTCTCAAAAATTGAGAACGCTTTTTCATTTGGTCTTTTTTCGAAAAGGAGATGAACTACATGATTGAAATTAGTACACATTTATGGATTCAATTCGGCGTCTTCATGGCGATCATGGTCGGCGTCAGCATGTATGCGGCACGCAAAACGAAGACGATGGAAGACTTCGCAATCAGTGGCGGTACACTCGGTCCATATGTGCTCGGATTATCACTCGCTGCGACATTATTTAGTGCTGCGACATTTATGGGGTACCCCGGATATTCATACGCTTGGGGACTCAGTAACTTATGGCTCTATTTAGCGATTTTTATCGGGGCTCCGCTCGGATTTATTACGATTGCGAAAACCGCATACAAGCGCAATCAAGAGCAACATTCCCTTTCGCTTCCTGACTGGTTAGGCGATTATTACGATAGCGACATTTTACGTGTCGGTACAGGACTCATTATGTTATTTAACTTATTTTACATCGCCGCACAGTTTTCAGCAGGAGCTCAAATTTTCCAAAACATGCTGAATTTAAATTATTTAACCGGGCTCATTTTAATCGCTGTCATCGTCGTGGCGTACGTGTACGTCGGCGGTTCGTATGCGGACGTATACACAGATGCGGTTCAAGCGATTATGATGGCTGCAACAGGCGTAATCGTCTTTTTATCTGGATTGTATTTCTTCGGAGATTGGAGCATTTCAAAAACGTTCCAAGCGATTACGGACAATTTTAAAGAACAAGATATGCAGTTACTTTCTGTCTTTAATCCCGATTCGAACTATTATGCGATTTCAGCGGTACTCGGTTTACTCATTATTCAATTTTCTTTCGCCTCACAACCGCAATTATTTAACAAAGTATTATCGTTAAAAAACGAAAAAGACTTGCGTAAAATGATCATCGTTTACATTTTTGCAGCTGCCGCTTCATTGTTCGTGTTATTCGGAGGATTTTTCGCCCGCATGGCCGTTCCAGGATTGGAACAAGCGGACCTCGCATTACTCGAATATGTCGCATGGGGCTTCCCTGCTGCGCTCGCCGCATTCGTTGCGGTCGTCATTTTAGCAGCTGCTTTATCGACGACAGACGGTCTATTCGTCGTCATGAGTACAGTATTTGCGAATGACATTTATAAAAAAGTGCTCGTGAAACGTGGCATCATTAAAACGACACCTGAAAAAGCGGATGCGACTGCGCTCAAAATTAGCCGCATCGTCGTCTTAGCGGTCGGTTTGCTCGCTGCGCTCATCGTCTTAAACCCACCCCCATTTTTAGCGGATTTAATGTGGGTCGGAATATCAGGTGTATCGGCAGGAACGCTCGGACCTGTCATGTATGCCGTATTCGGTAAGAAAAAAGCGCACCGCCGTGCTGCAGAAGGTTCGATGTTTATCGGATTAGCATTTTATTTAGTGATTGTATTTACAGGCCTTGAGCCGAGTCCGCTCGCTGCAGGTGGTTGGTCTACGCTCGTCGGGATCATTACGATGTTCGTCTTAGCGAATGTTTTCCCACGTCCAGCAGAAGCGACAAAATAAGGAGGCGTTCGTATGTTTAGTTCTACGATGTTTACTATTTGGATTGTCGGAATGGTCGTATCGACTGCGATCTTTTCCTTCTTACTTTGGAAATACTATAAACCGGAATAAAGAAAAGGATGTTGCTTTTATCGCAACATCCTTTTTTTGCTACTTCGCCGCCATGCGAATACTTCCATCGAGTCGCACAACTTCTCCGTTCATATATTCATTTTCGATTAAAAACGTTACGAGATGCGCAAATTCTTTCGGCAAGCCGAGTCGCTTCGGAAATTCGACTGTCTCTTCTAAACTGGCGACGACTTTTTCGCCTAACCCTTCTGCAAGCGGTGTGCGGAATAAACCTGGCGCAATCGCATTGACACGAATGCCTGTCGATGATAAATCACGCGCTGCCGGCAAGCTCATGCCGACGACACCCGCTTTACTCGCACTGTATGCAATTTGCCCCATCTGCCCTTCAAATGCAGCGACAGACGCCGTATTAATGATGACACCACGTTCCCCATGCGTGGAGTACGGCTCGTTGTTCGCCATTTGTTCTGCTGCAAGACGCATCACGTTAAACGTCCCGACTAAATTCACTTGAATGACGCTTTCAAAGTTTTCAAGTGGCATGACGCCTTTTCTTCCGAGTATTTTTTGCGGCGGTGCAATTCCTGCACAGTTGACGCAAGCATGAATAGCTCCGAACGTATCGATCGCATGCTGGATGCCTGCTTGTACAGAAGCTTCATCTGTCACGTTCACGTGCGCACGCGTCACACGCTCTCCAAGTCTTTCACATACTTCTTCTGCTTTCGCCTCATCTAAATCGAAGATGACTGCGCGCCCTCCTTTTTCAACGACAGCTTCTACGACACCTAACCCTAATCCTGAAGCGCCCCCTGTTACGACGACGACATAATTCTCCCATTGCATCATTTAGTTTCCCCCTTTGGAATGATCCGCCCAACGTGACGATACGTCGGTGGATTGTTTTGAAATTGAATCGGTTGTCCGATTTGTTGCACGACGGTTCCATCTTCTTTCGGTACGTCGACAATCATGCCGCGCGCACGCAATTGTGGATGGTCCATCGCTTCTTTCAATGTGAGCACAGGCTCCACACAGCAATCTGCTTTTTCAAATACAGCACACCACGATGCGAAATCACGTGTTTTCAACCGTTCTCGTAACGCTTCTTTAAACGCTCGTAACACCGACTCGTCTTCTGTAAATGTGCGCTCATACCATTCCTCTAAACCGACAATTTCGCACAGCTCTTTACGAAATGGTGGCTCTAAACTACCGACCGATAAATAGCGGCCGTCCGACGTTTCATAATAATCGTAAAAGTCGCCCCCATTTAATAAATTCGATTCCGGCCCGACATCTTCTCCTGTCGCTAGTACACCTGACCCGAACAAAACATTGAGTGAAAAACTCGCGTCCGTCATACTAATGTCAACGTAATCCCCTTCACCCGTTTGCGTTCGCTTATAAAGCGCAGCCAAGACACCGACTAAACTATATAAAGATCCCCCTGCTAAATCCGCTAGTTGAACACCGAGAGGAGATGGACGTTCTCCTTCTCGGCGCGAATAGTTCGAAATACCAGCGAGCGATAAATAGTTCAAATCATGCCCCGCTCGGTCCCGATAAGGACCGGTCTGCCCGTACCCTGTAATCGAACAATAAATGATGCGTGGATTGATTTTACGCACCGTCTCATAATCGAGTCCGAGACGAGCCATCACGCCTGGACGAAACTGTTCAAAAATAATGTCGTACTCCTCAATGAGCTCGTAAATGCGCTCTTTCGCCCCTTCTTCTTTCAAATCGAGTGGGAGCACTTCTTTCGAACGGTGCAATTGACGCCCCGCAGCAGACATTCCTTCCTCATCGACCGGTGATAACGTTCGCACGAGATCGTGACGTGTCGGTGAAACGATTTGCAAAATGTCCGCTCCGAGATCTGCTAACGTTTGCGTCGCAAATGGCCCGGGCAACAATGTCGTAAAATCTAATACTTTGACCCCTTGTAACACCGTCATGGCACACTCCCCTTTACTTAACGTCCGAAAATGTCGCGGCTAATAATTTCTTTCATAATTTCAGAAGTTCCTCCGTAAATTCGTTGTACGCGCGCATCGACGAACGCACGAGCGATCGGATATTCACGCATGTAGCCGTAACCGCCGAACAGCTGTAAACACTCATCGACGATGCGACCTTGCGCCTCTGTACATGCGAGTTTTGCCATACTTGCTGTCGCTGTATCGAGCTCTCCGCGGTCGAGCAATTGGTAACATTTTTCGATAAATGCACGATTCATCGCTGCTTCTGTTTTCATCTCCGCAATTTTATAGCGCGTATTTTGGAAGTTGCTAAGTGGTTGACCGAACGCTTGACGCTCTTTCACGTATTGAATCGTCCACTCTAACGCTCCTTCTAACGCACCGAGTGCTCCTGCTGCGAGTGATAAACGCTCTTTCGGCAATTCTTTCATTAATGTAATAAATCCGCCGTGCAATTCCCCGAGCAATTTATCTTTCCCGACGACGACATCTTCGAAAAATAACTCCATCGTATCGCATGAAAGAAGACCGATTTTATCTAAGTTCGTTCCGCGTTCAAATCCTTCAATCGGCGCATCCACTAAGAAGAGCGACGTTCCTTTTGAAGCGCGAACACTCGAATCCGTACGCGCTGCGACGATAATTAAATCGCTATGCTCCCCGTTCGTAATAAATGTTTTCGCACCATTGATTGTAAACGTTTCGTCCGCTTCATTGTAAACAGCCGTCGCTTTCATTCCTTGTAAGTCACTTCCTGCGTTTGGCTCTGTCATCGCGATTGCCCCGACGATTTCCCCCGTCACCATCTTCGGCAAATAATGTAATTTTTGCTCTTCTGTTCCTGAGCTTAAAATGTAGTGCGAAACGATATTCGCATGAACCGAAATGTTCACTGAAATCGAACCGTATCCTAAACGGTTAAACTCTTCTACGACGAGTGCCGCGAATTGATACGGAACGCCAAGTCCGCCGTACTCTTCTGGAATGTCGACGCAAAGGAATCCTTCTTCCCCTAACTTATTCCATAACTCGCGTGGTGTATTCCCTTCTTTTTCCCACTGATCAAAATACGGTGCAACGTGCTTTTCAGCGAATGCTTCAATCGACTTTCTAAACAAATCTAATTCTGCTTGCATAACTTTCCTCTCCCTTTGTATGTATGATGCCAATATAAGAGATGCAATAAGCATGCCAATCATTGAAAGATGGCTATTGAAGCGTTTACATTTTTCATGTAAAGTGAAAGTGTAAACAAAAATTAACAGAAAAGTGTAAACTGTTCATAATACTTAACGGAAAGGTGGAATGTGTCATGCTCGTTCGAGATGTGATGACGCATCAATTTACGACATTAGAAACGACCGATACATTACAATATGCACTCATTCAATTCGCAAAGACGAAACAACATATTTTACCGGTCGTCCAAGAAACAGGTCAACTCGTTGGCATTTTACCGAAAAACCGTTTGATTGAAGCATTAGCGGACGGTCGTTCTGTCGATAGTTATATTGAAGCGCTCGTCAATTACGAGCCGTACAGCTTGCAACCGACGGAAACGATTCCTGACGTCAGGCAAAAATTACTGCGACTCAAAATCGGTCATGCCCCTGTTTTAAATGAACAGAAACAACCGATCGGCATGATGTCGACGACGGAAATTTTAGCAGCGTACAATCAAATTTTAGAACGGATGGAATCGGAACTTGAACTCATGTTCCACCATTTAAACTTCGGTTTGTTTTCCGTCGATTTACGTGGCCAAATGATTTCGATGAATCATTTCGTTCAAACATTACTCGGGTGGCCAGATGACTACTTCCATTTTGGCGAACTTCCTCAAGATGCCCCACTCGTAGAAGTCGTACAATCGGTATTAAACGAACGTCAAAGTTTAACCGTCCGTCTCACAATCAATCAGCATAGCTTATTTGCTAAAGGGCATCCGCTCTACGACCAACACGACGAACTGATCGGAGCGATGATCGTCTTAGAAGATGTCACCCAACTTGAACAGACAGCGAAAGAGCTACATTTTTCAAAAGAATGGGAGCATAAATTGCGCACAGTCGTTGAACTTGCCTATGACGGACTTATTTTAGTGAATGAACAATTTCAAATTACGATGGTGAATGACGGATTTTGTCAATTGTTTAAAGTGACAGAACGCGACGTGCTCAACCGGAACATTACGACGCTATTTCCAGAGTTACAAGTGGAAGAAAGCATTCAAAAAGGCGTCCGTCTTCAAAACGTACCTACGTTAATTAGAGAAAAACAATCGCTCATTACGATTTTACCGATCCATGACGGAGACCATTTCGTCGGCGCCATTTGTAAAATTACGTACCAAGGGTTGACCCAACTTCAAAAAGCGATTCAAAAAGTGAATCAACTCGAACAACAAGTGACCTACTACGAACAAGAATTGACCGAAATGAAAGGGACGAAATATACGTTCGCCCACATTATCGGAGAATCAGAACCGATGCAAAAAATTAAACGAGAAGCGTATGCGGTCGCTCAAAGTCGTTCGACTGTTTTATTGCTCGGGGAAAGCGGGACAGGGAAAGAATTGTTTGCTCATGCCATTCACGCATCGAGTAAACAAACGGGCGCCTTCATTCAAATTAACTGCGCAGCGATTCCAGGTGAATTGCTAGAAGCAGAGCTATTCGGCTATGCGGAAGGGGCATTTACAGGAGCGAAAAAAGGCGGGAAAAAAGGGAAATTTGAACTCGCCCAAAATGGAACGCTGTTTTTAGACGAAATTGGCGATATGCCATACCCGCTTCAAACGAAATTACTACGAGTACTGCAAGAAAAAGAATTTGAACCGCTCGGCAGCCATCAAACGATTCAACTCGATACGAAAATTATCGCCGCAACGAATCGTGATTTACCGAGTTTGATTCAACAAGGGAAATTTAGAGAAGATTTATATTATCGTTTACACATTATGCCGATTCACATCCCACCGTTACGCGAACGGATGGAAGATTTGCCGAGCATCGTCGAAGAAATCATCCGCGACTTAAACCGTTCAGGCTTTCGCATTCAAGGGATTACACACCCTGCCTTAGCGCGCTTGCTCACATACGATTGGCCCGGAAATGTGCGTGAATTGTACAATATGTTAGAACGCGCGGCGAACTTAACGACGATTCACGCCGAATATTACATCGACCTCCACCATTTACCGGAACAAGTGACGCCTGCTCAACAAGACATGCCTGTTCGCAATCGTTATGAAGCGACAAAGAAAGAAGCAGAACGCGCCACGATCATTCAAGCATTACGAGAAGCAAACGGCAACAAAGCACGCGCCAGTCGCCTCCTCGGCATTAGTCGCACATGGCTGTACAACCAAATTCAACAATTCCATATTGAAGAACGAGAATACGTCGACTAAAAAGCGATCTCATGAAGAGAGATCGCTTTTTTTAACACGCCATACGGTTAATATTGTCGTAATCGGAATGACGAGTGCGATCGCCATACCCGCTGAAAAGATCGTTACCATTTCTGCACTAAATACTTTTGAATTGATCATTTCTCCAAAAGTGTACGAAAGGTCTTTAAACCAGAGTAAAAGCGCTAAATATCCTCCGAAAAAGGCGAAAAATAACGTATTTGTATCCGTCCCTAAAATGTCGCGACCGATTCGTATGCCTGAGGCGAATAGTTCACGTCGCGTGACGGCTCGGTCGTATTTCGCTAGTTCATAGAGCGCCGTCACGATAGAGATGGCAACATCCATAATCGCACCGATCGTACTCATGACGATGACAGCCGCCCCAATTTTGACGAATTCTAACCCGACATGTAAAGAGAAAATCGTCAGTTCATCCATCTCCTCTTCCCCGAATCCTTGAATACTTCCCATTCCATTCAACCACGTAATCCACCCAAAAATGAGAAGCGCCGTTAACAACGTCGAAGCGAAGGCGATTTTCGTCTTTTCATGAACACCGTTGATGAAAAATAAATTAATGACACCGACGACAACGACGAGTAAAGCGGTCACTAAAATGATCGGCACGTCTGGATTGACGAGGAAAAATAGTAAGACGATGAGGGCTCCGAAGTTTAAGAAGAACGCGATAAACGCGCGCACTCCTTGCCACTTGCCGACATAGGTCATTAAAGCGAACAACACGATACTCATCAATACGAGTGCACTCATGTGATCACCTTCTTCCGTCTTAAGTAACGTAGCGTCATATGAAGACTGATCGGAATCGCGAGTACGATGCCGATGCTACCGGCAAGCGCCCGCGCAAACTCCAATGATAAATTCATCGAAAACGTATAATTTAACGGTACGTCATTCATCACATAAAGCAACATGACAGGAACCGACCCGCTCATATAAGCGAAAAATAAAATGCTCGTAATCGTTCCCATAATGTCGCGACCGACTTCTTCCCCCGCTCCCTTTAAACGAGCGAGTGTAGCATTCGGTTGTTCGGCGAGTTCAAATAAAGTAGACGCCATCGTCATCGCCACATCCATCACCGCTCCGAGTGAGCCGATGATGAGCCCTGCGATAAATACTGTACGGTACGGACGACTTAAAAACTGCATCTCTTCATAATTCAACCCTCGCTCATTCGTCCACGCAAAAATGAGCAAAACGACACCGAGCGAGACGAATGTCGCGACGAGACTCGTCACAATCGCTACATATGTTTTCGGCGACAGTCCACTCACACTGACGAGCGAAACGACGACGAAACAAATCGCTAACATGATGGCGAGCGCAATTAAAGATATGTTATTCGTCTGCACATACAGATGAATGGCCCCGTACAAGAGCAAAACGTTCACTCCGAAACTGATGAGTGAAAACATCCCTTGTCTGCCTCCGACGAGAAGCAAAAACCCGATAAAGCCGAACATCGCTAATACGACGACATAGTCCCGCTTCACTTGAACGGCCATCCATTCTCCTTGATGGCGCTCCATAAAGACGTGCATCCTCTCTTTCAACAAAAAGTCCGCAGCGCCGGAACGCGAGGCGATATGCGTCCACTCTACTTGCTTCCCTTTCTTTTTACCGTTTTGCCATTCGCCGACAATTTGTTGCGTGACGAGATGGTCTTCATTGCGATACGAATCGACAATCGTCTCTTCTTCTACGACGGTCACTTCTTGTACTTTAACGATCGGTTTGTCATAATACGTCGCATTGTTCCACGTAAACGCTAAACTGAGTGAAGCGACGACTAGAAAAATACTAGCGATGATCCATTTTTTCATTCGCTCACTCCTTTCTCGTTCAGTTTATCACGTTCAAAAAGAGAAAACGAGCGTTCCTCTCGCTATGAGGACGCTCGTCTTTATTAAAAGATCGTGTACATAAGAACAACTACCGCTAACACAATAGTAGGAATGATGACGCTTAAGACGAGAATCGGTTTATACGCCGCCTTATGCGTTTCCTTCGCTACCCCTTGAACCGTCGTAACGATATACCCGTTATGCGGTAAAGAATCGAGTCCACCTGAAGCGAATGCCGAAATACGGTGCATCGCGCCAGGATCTAATCCTTGCGCCATGTAAATCGGTGCTAAAAGTGGTAAAGCGATTCCGAGTCCGCCTGCTGCAGACCCTGTAATCCCGGCGATAATCGTAACTGCAATCGCGAGTCCTGCATATTCTAAACCAGGCATATTCGTCAAACCGTCAACGATTGATGTGAATGCGGGAACTTTGGAAGCGACCGCTCCGAATCCGACGACCGCACTCGTATTCGCAATCGCAAGTAGAGCGTTCTCCACACTGATCGATAAAATTTTCATATGTTCTTTCACATTTCGGTACATGAGCAACCAGGCGATGACACTACCTGCAAACAATGCGACGATGACCGCATGTTGTGTCGCGATAAATTTCGCGAGCACGTTCAACACCGTAACGACTGTCACTAAAGGTAAAATTGCAATAATAATCGACGGTAACTTCGCATCATTTTGTACGATTGGCTCCGTTCGTTCATACGGCAATTGGAACACTTCACCGTTGCGCACTGCACGATTCACCATCATTTGGAACGCAATTCCACCAAGAACCATAATCATCAATGCCCCGACGACACCAATCCAGCCCCCCGCTGTCGGCGTCGTACCGAAATATTCAGTCGGAATTAAGTTTTGAATTTCCGGTGATCCTGGTGACGTCATCGTGAACGAAATCGAACCGAAGACGAGAGCCGCTGGAATAAAGCGGTGAGGAATATTGGCGCTTTCGAATAATGAGACCGCAATGGGATAAATACAAAACGCTACAATATAAACGCTCACGCCCCCGTACGTCATCACCGCTGCCGCTGCAACGACGGCTAATGCTGCTCCTTTATTGCCGACGCGGTGTTTAAAC
>JASLHQ010000164.1 GCA_030152265.1 Savagea sp. | reverse complement strand
CGATTCGTGAAGTGATGGACGCGGTAGACTATTTCATCAGTAAGAAAAACCGTCGTATTACGTTTGAATATATTTTAATCGACGACGTCAACGATCACCCAGAAGAAGCGATACAACTCGCGAACTTATTGCAAAAGATGCGTCATTTAGCGTATGTAAACTTAATTCCGTACAATCCGGTAGATGAGCATAGCCAATATAAACGAAGCAAAACAGAAGCGATTGAAAAATTCCATAAAATGCTTCAAAATCGTGGGATTCAAAGCGGTGTCCGCTACGAAAATGGAGCGGATATCGACGCAGCTTGCGGTCAACTTCGAAGCAAACAAATTAAATTAAAGTCAGCTTGTGACAGAGGATAACGAAAAAATGCACACATCCGTATCGGATGCAGCTACTGAATAACCGACAATGACTGATTGTCGTTTTAAAATAAAAAGAAGCTAGTTGTTCGATTTTGAACAACTAGCTTCTTTTCATTATGACCAAGTATATTCTGTTGATTGGAGCGAAAGGTGGCGACTCCTACGGGAATAGCACGAGCCGAAGACCCCGGGCGTTACAATTTTGACTGCATGACCTAATCTATCTCCTGTAGGCCCGAGGCTGAGGCCGTGCCCGTGGAAAGCGTCCGCCTGTAGCGGAAATCAACAGTTTTTAGAAAAAGCGAAGTGAAAAAGACTTTTTTGGTGGCTTCGTATCCGGGTGTATGCGTTTTTTTACGTTCGTTTCATTAAAATTTGAATGAGTTGAACGATGACGGCAAGACCGCAACCGAGGGCGGAAATGCTGTACAAACCGAGCATACCTAAAGAGTCCGCATGTTCGGCGTTGGAAAATAAAAAGTTGCGGTACATTTCTAAAAATCCGATGAAGAGCCCAGCGGAAAAAATCCAAAAAGCGATCATCCATTTATAAAATAAAAGCAATGTCATAATGACGCCGACGGTGAAAGCGAAGATCGAGAAGGCTAAATAGTTTTTCCAACCGAGTTCTACTCCGAGTATCGTTCGCACGCCGAGTATGAGAAGGACGAGCGTCGTCAATCCGACGAAAAAGCCAATCTTCCCATATTTTTCATGCCATTTCATGTCGTAACTTCCTTTCTTCATTTGCGTTTCGTAATTTTTTTGAACGTTTGAATAAATGTGTTCGGGCTTTCGATGACGTGAAAGGAAAATACTCCTTCATCCGTATGGACGTATAAAAACCCGGACCCGTCTGAGAACGGTTTGTAAGAAACATCGATAATCGACGCAAAGGAAAATGAACGTTCTGCGCTCTCAATAGAAGTTAAAGAAAGTTGAAGTTCATGAATGTCTGTCGTATGAGCTGCGGATAATTTATCGATTGAACGAGCAACGGTTGAATATTGAATCGTCGTGCGCATCGTACCCCTCCTTTAAAATGACCATAATACAGGTTTTGTCACCATGAGCCAAAGCATTGTGAGCATAATTCCGATATAAATCCACGTGATGCGTCGCACGTTCGACCAAAGCTGTTTGTTCGTCCAACGCTCTCGTTCGAACGCTTTCCACTGTTTCGAGTAAGCAGTCGCTAAAAAGAACGAACAGAGCAACATGACGAGCACAGTGAGGACGACCCAAGACGTATGCCAAGGATAAGGCCCAAATAAAATTAAAAGGACGCCTGTCGTGACGACGAGATGTCCACCGTGCATGACGACCCAGACTGCTTTTTGAATCGGCACGATAATCGCATCGCTTTGATCGATTCGTTCACGTTCCGCATAGCGTAAAAGCGGGAAAATCATAAATAGTGGTCCAGTCGCTAAAATGGCTGAAACGATGTGCAAAAAGATAAATGTTTTATACATTAGCGCACATTGATCGTCTGCATCGCTCGGAATGTCGCATCTTCTACCGGGACGACGACTTCTAATTTAGCGAAACCAGCTTGTTGGAATGTATAGTTGGCACGATATTCACCGCGCTCTTCATTCGTCACTTCCAACTCAACAGGTTCTGCATCATCAAAATGTAAAATGAACGTCGCAGGCAATTCGTTTTTCGGAATTCCTTTTTCCGTAATGTGAACGATGAGCGTTTCTTCTTTTCCACTTTCAACATCATCGGTTTGGACGTAAGCAGCGTACGCTGTTTCTTCTACTTCTTCGTACTCTTTCCCTTCACCGACAATCACTTGTTTGACAGGCATATTGTGCATACCACGAGCAGTAACGTGAATTTGTACGTTCATGACGCTATTTTCACCGAAAGTGTAGTCGAGCGTGTAAATTCCATCACCTTCTGGTACAGCTTCGATCATTTCGCTTTCTAATTTATTCGTTTCTTCCCAAATTTCGTAAATAACTTCGTCCGCATCATCGACGGTTTCATCACCTTGTGTGACGACAGTGCGTAATGTGATGGTCTCACCTGCTTCGACTCGCTCAGGAGTTTGCAGATCGACTTCGATAATTTCAGGAATGAAGTCTTCTTCCACTACCTCTTTTGAATCATTTGAACAAGCGACTAAAACAATCGTAAGTAGCGCGAATAACCAACTTAATTTTCTCAAACAAATTCCTCCGATTTTAAATATTTTCATGATACGATAGTAACATGAACAAACGTTTCCTTCGTGAAGTCTGTTTCACACCAGCTTCACATTTTTTTGTGAAAATCGTAATATCGTAACAAAATTTGAAAGACGAGGTGTCTAATTTGAAACGTTACACAATTATGATTATAGACGATGAAGCGCAAATGAGAAAACTCATTCGCACTTTTTTAGAGAAAGAAGGGTATACCGTCGTAGAAGCGACGGATGGGGCGCACGCATTATCGCTTGTTGAAAAATTTTCACCCCATTTATTCATCGTCGATGTAATGATGCCTTACATGGATGGTTTCACGTTCGCAAGCGAAGTGAAAAACATCGCGGACATTCCGCTCATTTTCCTTTCGGCAAAAGGAGAAGAATGGGATAAAATTCAAGGATTAAAATTAGGGGGAGACGACTATATCGTCAAGCCGTTTTTACCAGGTGAACTGTTAGCGCGTGTCGAGTCAGTATTGCGTCGTTCTTACAACGACAAGCCGACGACGGATACGTTAAAAGTAGGGCCGATTGTCATCGATAACGATGCGCACACGGTCACATTAAATGGAGAGCCCCTTTCCCTTACTTTGAAAGAGTTTGGTGTGCTTAACATTTTAGCGAAAAATAAAGGACGCGTCTATTCGCGTGAGCAATTGCTTCACCTCGTATGGGGAGAAGATCATCAAAGTAGCGAACGAACGGTGGATACGCATATTAAAACGCTCCGTTTAAAAATGGGGAGCGCTGGAAGTATGATTGAAACGGTTTGGGGAATTGGCTATAAGCTAGAAGGCTAATGATGAAAAAGTTAAATTTAAGTCAAAAAATATTGCTCATGTTCGTCGTAAGCGTCGCATTTACGATTTTATTTTCCTTTTTCTTCATCCACTTTTTATACTCAGAACTTTATTTGAAAAGCATTGAAGAATCGCTCGTCTATCAAGGACAACGGACAGCTTCTCATTACCATTACGGCGATTTAAGTGACGATATTATCGAGAAAATCCAATGGTTCAACGTCATTTCAGAATATGAAGTTATTGCGGTAGACGATTTAGAACAGTTATCGACGTATTTTCCTTATCAAATTAACTACGAAAATTTAATCGACGATGAAGATCGCGAACAGTTAGAAAAAGGGACGTATGTCGTGAAAAATGGATATGTCGAAGAATTGGACCGTGAAATATTAGGAGCGATTTTCCCGATTAAAATGGAAGAAGGACTCGTCGGATTTATTTACATGTACATCCCGTTAGCGACGATTCAAGTCGTCTTCCAGCAAAGTATTCCGCTACTCGCATTTGTCGGGACGCTGTTTTTCTTGCTTTTATTTTTAATCGTTAATCGCGTTTGGGTGTCGATGTTCGAGCCGCTCAGACAGCTTCAAGTGTTATCGAAAGAAGTGTCGAAAGGGAATTATTCGAGCCGTTTGCAACTTGATCGTGAAGATGAAGTAGGTCAACTCGCGAACGCATTTAACGCGATGAGTTTGTCGTTAGAAGAACAAGAGAAACGAAAAAAAGAGTTCACGTCGAATATCGTGCATGAAGTGCGAACACCGCTTACATACATTAGCGGATACGCACATGCATTGGAGAGCAATATTTATGAATCGCCTGAAGAAGCGAAACAATATTTAGTGACGATTCAAAAAGAGACCGAACGTTTAAATAAATTGATGACGGATTTAGTCGAGTTAAATCATCTTCAAGAAGATATGTATACGTTGGAGAAACAGCCGATTGCGCTCGCGCAATTGTTGTTGGATACACTCGAACTATTTTCGATTCATATTGCGCAAAAAGGATTGACATTGCAGACGAATATCGATGAAGATATCATTATGTCTGGAGATGCGCAACGTTTGCAACAAGTGTTTTACAATACGTTAGACAACGCCATTAAATATTCGGCGGAAGATGGCGTATTGAAAGTGTCATTACAAGAAGATGAGCATCACGTCACGTATCGTGTAACGAATGGCGGCGTGACAATCTCACAAGAAGATATACATCGAATTGGCGAACGCTTTTTCCGCACGGATAAGGCAAGGACACGGACGACGGGAGGCACTGGACTTGGATTATCAATCGTTAAAGAAATTGTACGTCTCCACAATGGAACGTTCGAAATTACGAGCTCTCCTAAAGTAGGAACGACGGTAACGATTGAGTTTGAGGAGGGAGAAGCGTGAACAAATTCGCGTGGGGAGTAGTGATTAGTTTATCGCTCATTCTCGTTGGCTGTGCGCCACCGGAAGATGGGCATCAAATTCAACCATTTACGTACGTCGATCAGCACGATCAACCGTTCGGAATGGAGCAATTAGAAGGGAAGATATGGGTGGCAGATTTCGTCTTTACGAACTGTACGACCGTCTGTCCCCCCATGTCTGCCGAGATGGTAAAATTGCAAAAACGAGCGAAAGAAGAAGGACTCGATATCGAGTTCGTTTCGTTTACGGTAGATCCGACGATCGACACGCCTGCTGTTTTGAAACAATATGTCGAGGCGTTTACGGATGATCCATCGAACTGGCATGCGATTACAGGATATACACAGGAAGAAATCGAACGGTTTGCGAGAGAAAGTTTCCGCACGATCGTTCAAAAACCCGACCATTCAGATCAAGTGATTCATAGTGTCAGTTTCTTTTTAGTGAACCGACAAGGAAAAATTATGGATGAGTACAACTATATGGATGAAACGTATGCGGACCGCATGTTTGAACGGATTCATCAATTACGCTAAAAAACGAAGTCCCTCCTCGCGAGGAGACTTCGTTTTTTGTTTAAAACAATTGAAGTTTAGCGATGCGTTGTACAGCTTCGACGAGTCGTTCTTCACTTTCAAGAAGTCCGACGCGCACAAAACCTTCGCCATATGTCCCGAAGCCGTGCCCTGGTGCTACCGCGACATGTGCTTCTTTTAACAAAAGATCTGCGAATGATTCGCTCGTATGAGGAGCGGGAACGGGTAACCAAGCGAAAAATGACGCTTCTGGCGCGTGAACGTTCCAACCGATGTCGTGACAAGCTTGAACGAACGCATTGCGTCGTGATTCATACATGGCGACGAGTTCGTCTACGGCAGATTGATCTTCGCCTAGCGCTTCGATAGCTGCATGTTGAATGGCAGGGAAAATATCGATAAATAAATGGTCTTGTAGTGTATGGATCGCCTCGATTATTTGTGCATTGCCGACCGCAAATCCGACACGCCATCCGGCCATATTGAATGTTTTCGACATCGAATACGTTTCGATCCCGACGTCTTTCGCTCCGTCCGCTTGTAAAAAGCTCACTGGTTTTTTACCGTCAAAGCCGATACCTCCGTAAGCGAAATCGTGGACGACCATAATGTCGCGAGCTTTCGCAAATTCGACAGTTTCTTCAAAGAACGAGAGCGGTGCGACAGCTGCTGTCGGATTGCTCGGGTAGTTTAAATACATCATTTTAGCCGCTTCTTTCACTCGTTCAGAAAGCGAAGCATAATCGGGTAAAAATTGATTTTTTTCAAGGAGTGGCATCGTCTCTAATGTCGCATTGACGAGATGAACACCAGATAAGTAGTCAGGATAACCTGGGTCTGGTAATAAAATCGTTTCCCCTTCATTTAGTAGAGCGAGCGGAATTTCAACGAGTCCTGTTTTCGTCCCGTATAAAACAGCTACTTCTGTTTCAGGATCGAGCGTGACGTCGTATTCTCTTTTGTAAAATTTAGCGACGGCTTCCTTTAATTCAGGGAGTGCTCGGAAAGGCGAGTATCCGTGATTTTCAGGAACGTCTACTGCCCGTTTCAACGCTTCGACGATATGGGGAGGAGTCGGTTGATCAGGATTGCCACGTCCGAGTAAAATGACGTCATGTCCAGCTTCAATTTGTTCGGCTACTTTGCCAACGAGTGTGGAAAAGAAATGTTCTGGTAATTGTTGTAATCGTTTCGACTGTTTCATAAAAGTCACCTGCTTTTTTAGTTTGACCAAAGTATACAGACAATTGGTGAAAACGACAATGAGGAACGAAAAATTCGTTCCTCACATTCATTAAGCTTGTTCGATTTCGTCTGTTAATGTGATCAGTTCATCGATCAATGAACCGATAAATTGAATCGTTTCACGAAGTGGCGCATCTGTCGTAATGTCGACTTTCGCCATTTGTGCGAGTTGTGCAGGTGTTTTCGTTCCACCAGCACGCAAGACGTTTAACCAATATTCTACAGCCGGTTCGCCTTCTTTTAAAATGCGTTGGGAAACAGCTGTCGAAATCGTTAATCCTGCACTATATGTGTACGGGTATAAGCCCATGTAATAGTGAGGTTGACGCATCCATGTGAGCGCCGCATCGTCATCGATGACGACATCGTCTCCCCAAAACTGTTGTAATGTTTCTTTTTTCAATTTATTGAGCAAGCTCGCGTTCACATTGTGACCTGTATCAACGAGTTCATATACTTTACGTTGGTAATGCGCTTCTAATAAATGCGTCACGAAGTTATGATAGTACGTGCGCGATACGATAGATGAGATGACCCAACGTTTAAATTGCGGATCAGTTGAATTTTTCAATAAATGATTCGCCATTAACATTTCGTTCATCGTAGACGGTGCTTCGATAAAGTAGAGAGAAGGGCGAGCGTTGAAATAGCTTTGATGTTGATGAGCCGTGTAAAAATGTCCCGCGTGTCCGAGTTCGTGTGCGAGGACGAAAACATCTTCCATACTACCCGTCCAAGAAATTAAAATGTAAGGGTGACTGCCGTACGGGCTTGAACAAAATGCTCCCGTCGACTTTCCGATATTTTGTGCGAAATCGATCCAACGTTCATCGTAAGCGCGCTCTAACATAGTGTGATAGTCGTCTCCCATAATCGAAAGCGCATCGAAAATGTACTGTTTCGACTGTTCGATTGAAACGGTCGGTTCATAGTTCGGGTCGAGCGGTACTTTTAAGTCAGCGAATGTCATTTTTTCAATGCCGTGAACACGCTGTAATAATTTTGCATATTTTCGCATATGCGGTGCTAGTTCTTCCATAATGACATCGATTTGACGATTGTACATCGAGCGGTCGACTTGTTGGTCGAATAGTAAGTAGTCGATGACTGAATCGAATTTACGTAACGACGCTTCTGTTTTTTCACGTTGAATGTGCATATCGTATGTTTTCGCTGTCGTATGTTGGTAGTCGCGTAATTTATTCGAAAAGGCGCGGAACGCTTCTCGACGTTTTTCTAAGTTCGGATGGGAATCCCATACGCCTTCAAAAGAGACGTAGCTTAAAGGGAAGGACTCATCGTCCACTTGGAACGGCTCGAACGTCATATCGACGAGTTTCGTCGTATTGTATAAGCTGTACGGTGAACTAAATGTTGAACCGAATGCTTTTAATGTTTTTTCGACTTCGGGATGAAGTTGGTGTGGGATAAAAGCGATCACTTCATTTAAATATGCTGCGAGTGTCGGTTCTTGCTCAATCGCTTGTTGTAAAACGCTTTCATCTAATGCCGCAAGTTCACTTTCGACGAATGATAATTGGCTTGCGAGGCGTGAAGCGAGTTGACTGAAGCCGCTCG
>JASLHQ010000131.1 GCA_030152265.1 Savagea sp. | reverse complement strand
GTTTGAATGACGCGTGGTTTACGGTTTTTCGTAAATTGACGTTCCGGTTCATTCGGATTGTATAAAGCGAAGTCAATCGTTCCTTCTTCTGGGACGACATTCGTCACTTTAATTTCGACTTTATCTCCGATGCGGTACTGTTTTGCGGTACGTTCACCGATCATCATCATCGTGCGACTGTCGAAGTTGTAGTAATCATCCCGCATATCGCGAACGTGGACGAGTCCTTCTACTGTATTGTCTAATTCGATGAAAATACCGAAATTCGTCACGCTTGAAATGACACCTTCGAAGTTTTCGCCAACTTTGTCGACCATAAATTGCGCTTTTTTCAACGCTTCTACGTCGCGTTCTGCATCGACGGCACGTCGTTCACAGCTCGACGTATGTGTCGCAATTTCTGGCAATTCTTTCGTCCAATATTCCGTCGTCCTTTTGTCTGTTTCGCCTTTTAATAAATACGTGCGAATGAGACGGTGGACGATTAAGTCTGGGTATCGACGAATTGGCGCCGTGAAGTGCGTGTAAAACTGTGTCGATAATCCGAAGTGACCGAGGCTTTGATCCGAGTATTTCGCTTGTTGCATCGAGCGAAGCAACATCGTCGAAATGACGGTTTCTTCTGGTAAGCCTGCGATCGAGTCAATAATTTCTTGTAAGGCACGTGGATGTACCGTATTGCCGACCCCTTTCACCGAAATACCGAAATGGGTAATAAACTCAAAGAAACGTTGTAATTTTTCTTCTTTCGGATTTTCGTGAATTCGGTATAAAAACGGCAACTGCATCCAGTGGAAATGTTCGGCGACCGTTTCGTTCGCTGCTAGCATAAACTCTTCGATTAAACGTTCTGATACGGTACGTTCAATCATTTCGATTTCTGTCGGCCATCCTTCTTCGTCGACGATCACTTTCGACTCTTTAAAGTCGAAATCAATTGCGCCACGTTCGAAACGACGTGTGCGTAAAATTTTCGCAAGCTTCGCCATATCGAATAACATCGGCACGACATGTTCATATTTTTCTTTTAAGTCGGCATCATGATGTTCGATAATGTGGTACACATCATCGTACGTCATACGCTCTTTCGAGTTAATGACCGATTCGAAAATTTCGTGGTCGAGCACTTTTCCTGATTCGTCGATATGCATGCGACATGACATCGTCAAGCGGTCAACGCCTGGATTTAACGAACAAATTCCGTTCGATAGTCGGTGCGGCAACATCGGGATGACGCGGTCGATTAAGTAGACGCTCGTGCCACGTTCGTACGCTTCTTCCTGCATCGGCGAACCGTCCGTCACGTAATAACTGACGTCTGAAATGTGCACGGTTAAAATGAACGTGCCGTCTTCCATTCGTTCGACTGAAATCGCGTCGTCTAAGTCTTTCGCATCCGCTCCGTCAATCGTGATCGTCAAGTCTTGTCTGCAATCCATGCGCCCTTCCATCTGTTCAGGTAAGACGTGATCCGGAATAGCGTTCGCTTGTTCCATCACTTCTTCTGGAAATTCTGTCGGGATG
Source organism: Savagea sp. (assembly GCA_030152265.1). Taxonomy (GTDB): domain Bacteria; phylum Bacillota; class Bacilli; order Bacillales_A; family Planococcaceae; genus Savagea. Next base: position 2,203 of record JASLHQ010000131.1, on the reverse strand, counting down.
CCATGTTTGTAAACGATCGATAAAATATCGACACCTGGGTCATTTTTATGACCGAGCACTTTCGTCACATAACCGGTTGCGCCTGAAATTTCAGTCGGATAGCTCGTCATTTCGACGACAACTTTATGTCCTTCCATCGCACCGAGCGTTTTGCCCGCTTCAATGAAAATGTTGATTGGAATCTTTTTGTCATCAGGTACGACGTAGCTATACTCTTCCGAACCGTAAAATGTTCCGACGACGGAACGTTTATGACGTTCGACAATTTTCGTCACTTCCCCTTCTCGACGATCTCCGTGAGAATGTTCAGCTACTTGTACGAGAACGGTATCACCGTCTAGTGCGCCATTCGTTGCGTTCGGTGGAATGAAAATGTCATCCATCTTCTCTTCCATCGGCGCGACGAAGCCGAACCCTTTCGCGTGTCCGATAAAGCGGCCTTTCAAATGATTCATACGCTCCGGTACGCCGTAACGATTCGCTCTGGAACGTACAATCTCCCCTCTCTGTTCTAACTGAACTAATGTTTTCACCAACTGCTTAAACTGTTCTGCACCATCGAGTTGCAAATGTTCTTCGATTTGTGCGACTGTACTCGGTGAATACTTCGGGTGACGCATCAAGTCGAGTAAGCGCTCTTGTAATTGTTCTTCCATTGTTCTCCTCCTTTCTATTATGAAACTGTCCAAGGTAATTGTTCTAAAAATGCAAATAAATCTTCATGCAATTGTTCTTTCTCTTTGTCTAATGTAATAATATGTCCTGACTCCTCATACCATTTTAATGTTTTGTCCGATGACGAAATATCATCGTAAATGACTTGCGCAGATTGTGGATCGATGACGCGATCGAGTCGCCCTTGTACGACGAATGCCGGAGCGTACACTTCATCCAATGTGGCGCGTGTCTCTTTTACAAGTTGTTGTAATTCAGGAAGAGAATCCATCGTCTGTTCGCGCAATGCCGCTACTTCTCGTTCGATTTCTTCTTCGGATTTCCCTTCGTATTTTTTATATTGTTCCGCATATTGCAGGACCCCTTCGTACATGAGGTCTGTCGTTTTCATCGACATCGGCGCACACATCGGGGCGATGCCGAGCACTGGATATTCCGTGCTTAATTTCAATGAAAAGACGCCTCCTAATGATAAGCCTGCTACCGCAATTTCTTCATACCCTTTCGAGCGCAAAAATTCATACCCTTCGACGACATCTTCCCACCATTGATCCGGGTTCGTTTTGATCAATTCTTCCGGTGGTACACCGTGTCCGCGATAGTGTGGGGCATGAGAGGTATACCCCTTTTTCTCCAAATAACGCCCGAACATGCGCACGTCCGCTGACGTTCCTGTAAAGCCATGTAACAATAACACCGCACGTGGCCCGTGTTCAAAGAAAAACGGCTTCGGTTGAACGATTTTCATATTCCCATACTCTCCTTCTCATCCATTTACATCTAGTGTAACAGTTCCCGCTACTTTTTTAAAAAAAGAAGCCGAACCAACGGATATTGGCTCGGCTTGGATCATTTTATTAAAATTTCATCACAGCTAAAGTTAATACGAAAAATAAGACAGATAATACGATTGTGACACGTTGTAAGACTAAATCTAGTCCACGTGCTTTTTGTTTACCGAATAGTTGTTCAGCACCACCAGAGATGGCTCCTGACAAACCTGCGCTTTTTCCAGACTGTAATAAAACTACAACGATGAGGCCGATTGCCACGATTAATAATAAAGTCACTAATAAAGAATGCACTTTTTCCACCTCCTGATTAATACTAACAACTCTCCTTATTTTAACAAACTCCGAGCAGTGAAGCAACTATTTTCGATAGAAGTCTACACGAAGAAGCCTCGCTACACGAGAGTGTGTAACGAGGCTTATTTAAAAATTATTTTTCGATGTTATAGAAAGAATTTAACCCTTCGTAACGTGCTGTTTTATCGAGTTGTTCTTCGATGCGGAGAAGTTGGTTATACTTCGCAACACGGTCTGTACGTGATGGTGCACCTGTTTTAATTTGTCCAGCGTTCGTCGCAACCGCGATATCTGCGATCGTTACGTCTTCTGTTTCACCAGAACGGTGTGAAATAACAGCTGTGTATCCAGCGCGTTTCGCCATTTCGATCGCGTCGAATGTTTCTGTTAATGTACCGATTTGGTTCACTTTAATTAAAATAGAGTTTGAAATGCCTTCT
>JASLHQ010000048.1 GCA_030152265.1 Savagea sp. | reverse complement strand
ATGATTAAAATTAAAGAATCGATTTCTCGCCTCATTTCACCGATTTTATAAAAAAAGCTGTGTCTACTTGAATGTTTTTCACAACATTTTGTAGACACAGCTTTTTTATTCAATTAATCCTAAATATTGTTCTAATGTAATTCCGCGTTTATAAATATCCGATGCAATCGTTTCGCCTACGTAACGGAAATGCCACGATTCATACATATACCCTGTAATATGTTCTTTCCCCTCAGGATAACGCATAATGAATCCGTAACGATGCGCGTTATCTCGCACCCAAATGCCCGCTTTCGTCGTAGCGAAACTGTTGCGTGCGTAATGTCCCTCTTCTCCTACTGCACCGATATCAAAAGCGAGGCCCGTCTGGTGTTCTGAGTATCCGGGACGCGCACTATATGTGTCGGCTGCCGCCTGTCCATCACGCTTCACGTAACGATCGTATAAACCGACTTGATAGTCATATGACCGGAAAGTGCTGAACGCGTGAAGTGAAATCCCTTCTTTTTTTGCGTCGGCTGCCATTCTTTCAAATGCAGCACGCGCTTCTTTGCTTTCTCCAGGGTTGTACGTTTTAGGTAAAGGAAATACTTTACTTGCGATGAGGACGCCGTCAATGACTGTCGGTTCTTCTGGAAGTCCTTTATCCACAAGTGGATAACCATTTGAATCAACTTCTACCGTTTCTAAAAAATACGGCTCTTCTTCAATTTCTTCTTCTGGCTCAACAACTTCTTCCTCTTCTACAACTTCTGTTTCAGGTGTTTCTCGTTGTTGTTCATCTTCATTTACGACTTCTACATCCTCTTGTACTTCTTCTTCATCTTTTAATGAACATGCATAAAACGTCAATGCAATTGTCAAAAGCGCTAATAAAAGCAACACTACTTTTTTTGTAAAATTTGATTTTACTTGTCTTCTCGCCATGTCATTGTCTCACTTTCTATCATTCATTTTTATTCATTTAACAAAAATCATTACTACCATTCCTTTTCAAATATTCAAATATATTAATACAGTAAATGAAGTAGAGTTTTTCATCGATTGGAGATTCACTTTATTTTAACATGCTTTTTTCCTATTTGTGCTATTTACACGAACTATTGTATCTAAATGTTCTTTTTTCCGTTATACTAAAATTAATTTTTATGAAAGGGTGACGCTTTTGAATAGCCAGCGTTGGTTATCATTTGGATTCTTTTTCTTCTTTATTACGTGGGGGATTTTTCTTCCATTTTGGACAGGTTGGTTAACGACTGACAAAGGCTTAACCGTTACCGCAGCAAGTATTGTTATGGGAGTAGGAATGATTCTCCGATCGTTCTCTACCTTTTTATTTTTCCCGATGATGACGAGAAAAGCACCGCTCGTTTCGGTCATTCGATGGATGGGAATCGCATCGATTGTCGCGCTTATTTTATACATTCCCGCTTCATCCTTTACTGCTCTACTCATTATTACAGCTCTGTTCAGTATGTTCTATCCGACATTACTGCCTGCGATTGAAAGTAGTGCGACCGTATTAATGCAACGCGAGCACATCCATTACGGAAAGAGTCGCTCATACGGATCAATCGGTTATACGGTATCTGTTTTCATTATCGGCGCATTGATCGGATTTTGGGGAGAAGGGGTTATTTTATATGGAATGATTGTAGGACTTGGGATTTTAGTGTTCTATTTCTTCCAACGAGCACCTGTCGCCATCACTTCTTTTGACACGTCTCAAGAACATAAAAAAACTTCCCTCATACAGTTATTCCAATCGAAAACATTTATCGTCATTGCCATTTTAGCTATATTATTACAAGGCGCGCATACCGCTTACTATAACTACGGATTTATTTATTTAAATGATTTACAAGTGAATGGGGTATACATCGGACTCATTTTAAATATTGCGGTATTATTTGAAATTATTTTCTTTACACAAGCAGATCGTTATTTTGCGAACGTGAAAATTTCAACCTTGTACATTATCGCGAGTGCAGGCTCTTCTTTACGTTGGTTACTTATTTTTCTCTTCCCAACAGCTCCTGTTTTTATACTCTCTCAAGGATTGCACGCACTCTCTTTCGGATTTGCCCATTACGCATTCATTCAATACATTTCGAAACATTTAGATGAGTCATTAATCGCGCCAGCTCAAGGATTTTATGCAGCGTTTGCGATGAGTTTAAGCATTGCAATTTTGACATTCCCTGCAGGATTTCTATACGATCTTCAACCGTCTTATGCGTTTGCGAGCATGATGATTTGTTCAGTTCCTGCTTTACTTCTCGTGTTAACGACTCGAAAAAAATTACAATTTTAAAAACGAAGCCATCTCCTATTTAAGGAGAAAGGCTTCGTTTTATTTTTTCAACAATTTTAAAACGTAATTCGCATACTCTTCAATTAGCGTTTCTTGATCGAAACGTCCATTCTCATTAAACCATTGTTGCACCCAGTTCATCGCACCTAAAATAAACATTCGTACGAGTACAACTTCACTCCGCTCAAATTGTTGTGCCGCAATCCCTCGACGAATTACTTCGTCGAATAGCCCAGCATATTTTGTTCTTAGTAACAAGACCGATTCTAATTGTCCGTCATCAAACGTTCGTTTCGGATCAATCATCATATTAAAGATTTCACGCTCATTGATTGCAAAATTAATATGTGTGCCGACCATTTTGCGCAACAATTGTTCTGGGGATAAATTTTCAAGTAAATGACTTTCATGCTCCGCGATCGCTCGTGAAAGGACGAGGTGATGGCATTGATAGAGCAAGTCATTTTTATTTTTAAAATAATAATAGAGCGAGCCTTTCGTCATTTGAAGCTCTGCAGCAATATCTTCCATCGTCGCTCCTTCATAGCCTCGTTCATTGACGATTTTAATCGCTGACATTAAAATTTGGTCTTTTTTACGTCGTACCTTTTTATTTGTTACGGTCACACAAACTCCTCTCCTTCTGTTTTCTACCTCATGAATTATAGCACAGTTTCACTATAATTCGACGTGAAAAAGACTGAGGTGCGGTGCAGTTACCCGTGCCTCAGCCTACTTTATAGATTGGGGTAATTCTTCTTCACGACCTTATATTTTTGGGGAAAGCAGATCGTTTAAAAGAATGCGTATATGACAATTTTCATTTAATATTCGTAAAAACCACGGCCTGTTTTACGTCCATAATGACCTGCGCGGACGAGTTTTTTCAAGATGAACGGAATGCGGTATTTTGAATCGCCCGTTTCATCTAGTAATGATTGTTGAACTGCTAGCAGCGTGTCTAAACCAATCATATCTGCTAAACGAAGCGGTCCGATCGGTTGATTCGTCCCGAGCTTCATCCCTTGATCGATATCTTCCGCAGAAGCGATTCCTTCTTCATACACGAACATCGCTTCGCTTAACATCGGAATTAAAATACGATTGACGACGAACAGTGGCGCGTCATTCACAAGAATGCTTTGTTTATTCATCGCTTCGGTTAAACGTTGTAAAACAGCTACTGTTTCGTCTGACGTGTCAGCACCTTTCACTAATTCAACGAGCTCCATGACAGGAACCGGGTTGAAGAAATGCATGCCCGCTACTTTATCTGGACGCTTCGTCGCGGCGGCCATTTCCGTCACTGATAAACTTGACGTGTTCGATGCGAAAATCGTTTTCGGTTCGCACACTTCATCTAATTGTTGAAGAAGTGCTTTTTTCGCTTCCATCTTTTCTATAATCGCTTCCACGACGACTTCTGCGTTCGAAACATGTTGAATGTCTGTCGTCAATTGCACACGTTGCATCACTTCTTCTACAGTCGTCTCTAACCCTTGCTTCTCAACGACGCGACCGATATTTTTTTCCATTGTCGTTTTAGCGCGATCGAGCGCTTCTTGTTGAACGTCGACGAGGACTGTTTCATATCCCGCCATCGCCATCACTTGTGCGATTCCATTGCCCATTATTCCTGAGCCGATAACAGCTACTTTCATCTTCGTTCCTCCTTACACTTTCTCGATGACGACCGCAATTCCTTGTCCGCCACCGATACATAAACTTGCGACTGCATATTGTAAATTTTCACGTTGTAATTCCATCGCTGCGCTCAATAAAATACGTGCTCCACTTGCGCCAACCGGATGACCAAGCGCGATCGCTCCACCGTGAACATTCGTTTTTTCTCGGTCTAATCCGAGCTCTTTTTCTACCGCTAAATATTGAGAAGCGAACGCTTCGTTAATTTCGACGCGGTCCATATCTTCAATCGTCAACTGTGCACGCTCTAACGCTTGACGAATCGCAGGTACGGGACCGATTCCCATAATTGTTGGATCGACTCCAACTGTACCGGATGAAACGATGCGAGCGATCGGTTTTAAACCGTATTTCTGTACCGCTTCTTCGCTTGCGATGATGAGAGAAGCTGCCCCGTCATTGATACCCGATGCGTTACCCGCTGTGACAGAACCGTCTTTTTTGAAAGCTGGACGCAATTTCGCAAGTCCTTCTACTGTCGCCTCTGGTTTAATATGTTCGTCTTCTGAAACGACGACTGTATCGCGACGTTTTTTCACTTCAACAGGTACGATTTCTTCCGCGTAAATGCCAGCTTCACGGGCTTTCGCTGCACGTTGATTTGACAAGACAGCGAACTCATCTTGTTCTTCACGTGAAATATCGTACTGTTCTGCCAATTTTTCTGCCGTCATGCCCATGCCGCTTCCTGTATATTGATCCGTCAATGTCGCTTGAAGCATATCTTCAAATTGCAAGTTGCCCATTTTCGAACCGCCAAAGCGTTGTTCAAAATTCGAGTACGGCGCTTGCGACATATTTTCTGCTCCTCCTGCTAATACGATATCTGCTTCACCGAGCATAATCATATGAGCCCCTGATACGACAGACTGCATGCCTGAACCGCAAAGACGATTCACTGTCAATGCTGGTACTTCGACTGGAACTCCTGCGTGTAAAGCGATATGACGAGCTAAATAAGATGCGTTCACCCCTGTATGGATGACACCACCGTAAATGACGTGATCAATTTGTTCAGGTTGAACGTTCGCACGCTTCATCGCTTCTACCGCTGTTGCTGTTCCTAATGCATCCGCTGACACATTCGCAAATGAACCACCGAAGCTCGTAAATGCAGTACGAGCTCCTGCGATTATATATACATCTTTCATTTGTTACCCTCTCCTTTTCAAAATTTTCTGCTATTTATAGTATACATCCTTTACATTCTTAACGTATGTTTCAACACTTTACCGGAAGCGTTACGTGGTAACTCCTCCATAAATTCGACTTCCGCTGGAATTTTATATTTAGCAAGTTGTTCACCGCAATAGTTTAAAATTTCTTCTTCTGTCGATTGTTTGCCTTCTTTCAATACGACGAACGCTTTCGGCACTTCTCCGTATACAGGGTGCGGTACGCCAACGACTGCAGCTTCCAACACTTCTGGAATTTGATACAATACTTCTTCTACTTCAATCGGATAAACATTTTCGCCCCCACGAATTAACATGTCTTTTTTCCGATCGACGATGTAAAGGAAGCCCTCTTCATCAAATCGCCCTAAATCCCCCGAATAGAGCCATCCGTCTCGAATTGCCATATTTGTTTCACGCTCATTACGTAAGTACCCTTTCATAATTTGCGGGCCTCGTACGACAATTTCTCCTACGAGTCCTGGCGGTAACGACTCACCGTGTTCACCGACGACACGTACTTCTGTCTGTGGCAATGCTTGTCCGACGGAACCGATTTTATCGAGCGCGTACTCGTCTTTTAACGTTGTGGCAGCGGGTGAGTTTTCTGTCTGGCCGTACATATTTTGCACGCGTACATTCGGGAACGTTCGCTTCAATTGTTTTAACACTTCGTAAGGCATCGGTGCTGCACCGTATGCGAACAGACGCAATGTCGATAAATCGAGCTTTTCGATATTTGGCATATTTAAAATAATCGTATACATCGCAGGGACGCCGAAGAAGATGGTCGGTTCTGTACGTTGTAATAAATCGATCGTAGACGTTTTTGAAAAACCTTCTTCTACAATCGTCGTTCCCCCTTTATAAATGACAGGTGCGACGAATACGTGACTCGCTGCACAGTGGAAGAGCGGTGTTGAAATTAATAAACGGTCTTCTTT
>JASLHQ010000043.1 GCA_030152265.1 Savagea sp. | reverse complement strand
ACCATTGTTTCGTCGTGTCATAGGAGTCTGTTCCACGAGCAGAGACGTAGAGCAGTTCGAATTGATTTTGCCACTGTTTTAAAATTTGTTGAGCGTTGGAGTGGACAGGGGAAGTCGCATATACATGATTCTCCACCGTATTCCACCATTTCGCAAATGTTTCGTGGTCGACTTTCACTGCTTTCGTTAAGTCGTATTCGCGAATATCTGCAAGTGTTAAGTTCAAGCCGAATCCTTCATTCAAATGTGGAAGAAGGGCTGCAGGGCTCGTCACCGTACCATCGATATCAATGCCGAGTCGTGCGCGATATTTATTCATTCGCTGCGGCCTCTTCTTGACGTTTTTTCTCGAAGTATTCCTCTGCTAATTTATCGATTTCGAGTTTCAACTCATCGACCATCGTTTCTTCAGGAACTTTGCGGACTGTTTTCCCTTTCATGAAGAGTAAACCTTCACCGCGAGCTCCAGCGATTCCGATATCCGCTTCGCGCGCTTCACCTGGTCCGTTAACCGCACAGCCGAGTACAGCTACTTTGAGTGGTGCTTTAATCGTTGAAATGTATTCTTCTACTTCGTTCGCGATCGAAATTAAGTCGATTTCGATACGACCGCACGTCGGACATGAAATTAATGTCGCAGCATTGGATGAGAGGCCGAATATTTTAAGTAACTCACGTGCGACTTTTACTTCTTGAACAGGATCTGCTGATAAAGAGACACGCATCGTGTTTCCAATCCCTGCAGATAATAAAGTTCCAAGTCCTGCTGCCGATTTAATAGATCCTGCAAACAAAGTTCCTGACTCTGTAATTCCTAAGTGAAGCGGGTAATCGAATGCCGCTGCCGCTTTTTTATACGCTTCAATCGCAAGTTCTACGTCAGAAGCTTTCAATGACACGATAATATCGTGGAAATCGAGATCTTCTAAAATTTTAATATGGTGCAAAGCACTTTCGACCATGCCGTCTGCTGTCGGGTAGCCGTATTTTTTTAAGATGTGCTTTTCGAGAGAACCTGCGTTGACGCCGATACGAATCGGAATGCCTTTTTCTTTTGCTGCATTGACGACCGCTTCTACTTTTTCGCGACGTCCGATATTACCAGGGTTAATTCGAATTTTATCTGCACCTTGTTCAATCGCGATTAAGGCTAATTTATAGTCGAAATGAATGTCGACGACGAGCGGAATATCAATTTGTTCTTTGATCGCACCGATAGAAAGCGCGGCACGCTCATCTGGACATGCAACACGAACGATTTGACAGCCCGCTTCTTCGAGTCGTTTAATCTCCGCAACTGTCGCTTCGACATCATGCGTTTTCGTCGTTGTCATACTTTGAATAAAAAGTTCATTACTTCCTCCGATTGTTAAGTTTCCAACTTTAACAGGGCGTGTATTTGAACGGTGAATCATTTCAGTCATGTTGTTCTCTCCTTCTTTCTTATCTGTTTCTATTTTATCAGTGAATGCCTCTGAAATACAAGGAACATCGTTTAGAAACTATCGCTTTGGAAGTTTCGGATAGTGACGGACGATGAGGAATAAATAAATGAGATGAATCGTATACGAGATCGCTTTACCTTCCGTCGGTAAGCTCGGAAAGATTTCAAAAAGCAATTGGATGAGTAAAGGGACCGTCATCGCAAAAGCTGTCGATTGCCAAATTTGGCGATACTCTCCGCGGCGCTTCATAATACGCAGTAAACCGAGTCCGATAAAAGCCATCGCTGAAAGCCGGATGAAAATATAAAAAACGGTAATCGTGAAGGATAGGACGAAAGAGATTGGATACTTTAAAGCACCGATAGATTCTCCATATTCCAACACTTCATCGGACGTTTCAAAAACAGAAATGTCACCGAATAAATAGCGACCGAACGAAATAAATGTAAATAAAAAAATGAAAACAAATACATATTTGAACACTTTACCAATCGGCAATAATCGGAAAGCTGCCATTTTTTTCGTTTCGTACAAAGATGCGAAAAAGAGCTGATGCCATTTTAAATTCAAAGAAATCCTCCTTAATATAAAAAAACGTGATATTGTTAAAGTTAGCATATCAATTATACAAAATGAAGAGGCGACACAACTATTAAAAAACTGCAGAAATATCCAAAATTTCGACAGAATCGTGACGGAAAACTTTACTTTTGTAAATACTGTGTAAAAATAAGCGTGTAGATGTTTACAATCCTTTCACATTCATTACATAATTGAGGTTGATATGTTTTTATTAATTGGAGGTTGAACGTTCAAAATGGAAATCGACTGGCAACAGATGCTGTTTCAATTTTTTGGTGGTCTCGGTATTTTCTTATTCGCGATTAAGTACATGGGAGATGGACTACAAAAAGCAGCGGGCGATAGGCTGAGGGAGATTCTGGATCGTTTTACAACGAATCCGTTTATGGGAATACTCGTCGGGATTGTCGTCACCGTATTAATACAATCGAGTTCAGGAACGACGGTTATTACAGTTGGACTCGTGAGCGCAGGTTTCATGACTTTGCGCCAAGCAATTGGTGTCATTATGGGAGCGAACATTGGTACGACAGTCACAGCATTCATTATCGGTTTAGACGTCGGTGCTTACGCTTTACCAATTATGGCAGTCGGTTCATTTTTAATATTCTTTTTTAAAAAAGATAAAGTACGTAACTTAGGAGAAGTTATTTTTGGGTTTGGGGGACTTTTCTTAGGCCTCGAAATGATGAGTGACGGTATGAAGCCGTTGCGTACGTTAGAATCATTTTCCGAATTTACACTTTCTATGGGCGAACATCCGTTGCTTGGAGTGGTAGCCGGAACGATCTTTACATTAATCGTTCAAAGTTCGAGTGCGACAGTTGGTATTTTACAAGGACTATATTCGGAAAATTTAATTGACTTAAAAGCAGCGTTACCGATTTTATTCGGTGACAATATCGGAACGACAATTACAGCAATTTTGGCAGCGCTCGGTGCATCAGTAGCAGCTCGTCGTGCAGCGGCGACACACGTACTGTTCAATATTTTCGGTACCGTTATTTTCCTAGTTTTATTGACGCCATTCACGATGTACGTAGAGTGGTTATCAGCTATGCTCAATTTAGAAGCGAAAATGCAAATTGCATTCGCTCACGGTTCGTTTAACGTCGCGAACACGATGATTCAGTTTCCACTCATCGGTGTGTGGGCTTATATCGTAACGAAATTAATTCCAGGAAAAGATGTAACAATTGAATATCGTCCGAAGCATTTAGATCCACATTTTATTCAACAATCGCCATCAGTTGCAATCGGTCAAGCGAAAGAAGAACTCATCCGTACAGGAAACTATGCGGTACAAGGTTTGGAAGAGGCGTTTATGTATGTGAAAACAGGCGATAAACAACACGCTGATATGGCGAATCAAATTGAAGCGGCAATTAACAACTTAGACCGTGAAATTACGAAATATCTCGTCGAAATATCATCTGTAAATATTTCCGCGCTCGAATCAAGTCGACATGCATTGTTGATGGATAGTATTCGCGATATCGAGCGAATCGGAGACCACTTCGAAAATATTATCGAACTAGCGGATTTACGTGAAACGAATAAAGTTGTTTTGACAGATGATGCGATGGAAGATTTAGATAACATGTTTACATTGACGATTGAAACAGTAGAAAAAGCGATTCAAGCACTCAATACGAATGATGTTGAATTAGCGCGTAAAGTAGCAGAACAAGAAGACTTAATCGATAAAATGGAACGTAAATACCGCAAGAATCATATCATTCGTACGAATGAAGGTTCATGTTCTGTACAATCGGGTATGATTTTTGTCGATATCGTATCAAACTTAGAACGAATCGGAGATCACGCTGTAAATATTGCAGATGCTGTTCTCGGTAAACGAGGTTAATGATTAATCTGAAACTCTTGAAAAAGGGTTTCAGATTTTTTATTTCGGGAATAAAGAAGTTGTAAGGAACATTTGATAAATGAGCGTTTTCATTGAAGAATGTTCACAAATTTGATACAGTTTAACTGTAGGAAAAATTTATAACAACTATCAAGGAGGAATACACAATGGCTTACAAATTACCAGAATTGCCATACGCATACGATGCATTAGAACCACACATCGATGCACGTACGATGGAAATCCACCATACAAAACACCACAACACTTACGTGACAAACGTTAACGCAGCGTTAGAAGGTCACGCAGATCTCGCTTCTAAATCAGTAGAAGAGTTAATTTCAAATATGGATGCTATTCCAGAAGACATTCGTACAGCAGTACGTAACAACGGTGGTGGACACGCAAACCACTCATTATTCTGGGAAATCCTTTCACCAAACGGTGGCGGAGAACCAACAGGTGCACTCGCTGACGAAATTAACGAAAAATGGGGTAGCTTCGACGCATTCAAAGAAGAATTCGCAAAAGCTGCTGCAACTCGTTTCGGTTCAGGTTGGGCATGGTTAGTATTGGATAACGGCAAACTCGACATCATGAGCACGCCAAACCAAGACTCACCACTCATGGAAGGTAAAACACCAATTCTCGGACTTGACGTTTGGGAGCACGCGTATTACCTCAACTACCAAAACCGTCGTCCTGACTACATCGGAGCATTCTGGAATGTAGTAAACTGGGATGAAGTTGCAAAACGTTACGGCAAATAATTTAAAATGAAACTTTAGCACATAACTAGACGTCTAGTTATGTGCTTTCTTTATTGGGATGGGCGTAAAACCCCTATGCCTTTAGGCTAGGGGATGTAAGCCCTGACTATCTTATGATGGAATGTACTGTTGAATAGTTTCTTTGCGAGCATTTCCAATGCTGCATGAGAAGTATCCATCACTCCAAAAGGTTTGTTCCTTCCAGAAATGTTGAGAAACGTATTTCATCACTTATTCAAGCCTTTTCGTATTAACTCATATACAGCACCAGAAAAACTTGAGATATAATTTTCTTTTTGGTACTTTTCGATTTCTACTACTAAATCTATCGGAAACTTAATCAACTTGGCTACACGTTTCATCGGCCTCACCCCTTTTAAAATGTATGCTTGACATACACTGTATGCCCGAAATATATTCAGTATATGCTATGAAGGAGGTGAAAAGCAATGCTTATTCACAAAGCGTATAAATTTCGTATTTACCCTAACAAAAAACAAGAAGTCTTAATCGCTAAAACAATCGGTTGTTCTCGTTTTGTGTTTAATCATTTTTTAGCTAAATGGCAAAATGCTTATGAAGAAACAGGTAAAGG